>JACPAK010000012.1 GCA_016180845.1 Deltaproteobacteria bacterium | reverse complement strand
CACCTTCGTGATCGCCGCCGTTAATGTCGTCTTCCCATGATCTACATGCCCGATCGTCCCGACGTTTACATGCGGCTTCGTACGATCAAATTTTGCCTTACTCATAAGTTCCCCTCCTTATTTTCCTTGTGATTTAGCAACAATCTCCTCTGCAATATTCCTCGGCACCTGTTCATAATGCGAAAATTCCAACGTAAAAATAGCCCTTCCTTGCGTCAAAGATCGCAGGTCGGTCGCATAACCAAACATCTTTGCCAAAGGGACCTCTGCATCAATAACTTTTGAGTTCCCGCGGCTGGCGGTACTCATAATCCTTCCTCGCCTGGAATTCAAATCCCCAGTGACAGGCCCCAAGGTATCTTCCGGAGTCTCAACCTCTAATTTCATAATCGGTTCAAGAAGGACAAGCCCTGCCTTCTTGAGTGCCTCCTTAAAACCGATCGAAGCGGCAATCTTAAAGGCCATTTCCGAAGAGTCAACGTCGTGGTAGGAACCATCAAAAAGAGCTGCCTTCAGATCAACAAGGGGATAACCGGCAAGAACGCCACCTTCCATCGCTTCCAGGATTCCCTTCTTGACCGCCGGAATATATTCCCTCGGGATCGCCCCTCCCACAATTTCATCCATGAACTCGAACCCCTTCCCCTTTTCATTAGGCTCAACCCGAAGCCAGACATCTCCATACTGTCCACGACCACCAGTCTGACGAATATATTTTCCTTCTGCCTCAGCCTTCCCGTTAATCGTTTCTCTGTAAGCTACCTGAGGACGCCCCACATTGGCCGCCACCTTAAATTCCCTCATGAGGCGATCAACAATGATCTCCAGATGAAGCTCACCCATTCCAGAAATAATTGTTTGTCCTGTTTCATGATCTACTTTCACGCGGAAAGAAGGATCTTCCTTCGCCAGGTTCCCCAGCGATTGTGAAAGTTTGTCATGATCCGCCTTTGTCTTTGGTTCGATAGCAACTGAAATAACCGGTTCCGGAAAATCCATTGACTCCAAAATAACGGGATGACCCTCATCACAAAGGGTATCTCCTGTCGTCGTATATTTAAGACCAACCACCGCCGCAATATCCCCTGCAGCAACCCGCTTGATCTCTTCCCTTTTGTTGGCATGCATCCGGAGGAGACGGCCAACTCTCTCCTTCTTGTCCTTGCTCGCGTTATAAACATAACTGCCTGCCAAAAGCTCCCCCGAATAAACACGGAAATAGGTCAGGTTCCCTACATAAGGATCATTGGCAATCTTAAAAGCAAGGGCGGAAAAGTGATCCTTTTCATCGGGACGTCTCTGGAGCTCTTCTGATTTGTTTGCGGGATTCCATCCACGCACCCCTTGAACATCCAGGGGAGAGGGAAGAAACATTGTCACGCCATCTAGAACAGGCTGAACCCCCTTATTCCTCAAGGCAGTTCCACAAAAAACAGGGGTGATATCCATGCTGACGGTTGCTTTTCGAGTACAACCAATAATCTCTTCTTCAGTTAGAGGTTTTCCTTCCAGATATTTTGCCATCAGATGATCATCATGACCGACAACCTCTTCAATGAGCTTTTCCCGATATTCCTCAACCATCTGATGCATCTCATGGGGGATATCGATAGGAGTCATCTGAACCCCCTGCGAGGTCTCATCAAACTTATATGCCTTCCGATAAATAAGATCGACGATGCCGGAGAACTTCTCCTCTTGACCAATCGGGAGTGTCACAGGGACAGCCTTGGCCCCCAAACGCTCCTTCATGGAACGGATACATTTGAAAAAATCAGCCCCAACGCGATCCATTTTATTGACAAAGGCGATTCGGGGAACGTGGTATTTATTTGCCTGACGCCAAACAGTCTCTGACTGGGGTTGAACACCCGCGACTCCACAAAAGACACCAACCGCCCCATCAAGAACCCGCAACGAACGCTCGACCTCAATGGTAAAATCAACGTGGCCTGGCGTATCAATAATGTTAATGCGGTAATTTTTCCAAAAACAGGTCGTTGCCGCGGAGGTAATGGTAATACCTCTCTCCTGTTCCTGAGGCATCCAGTCCATCTGGGCCGCTCCATCATGGACTTCACCCATCTTATGCGTCACGCCTGTATAGAAAAGAATACGCTCGGTAAACGTCGTTTTGCCAGCATCGATATGAGCGATGATGCCGATGTTCCGAGTCTTTTCTAATAAATATCCTTCAGTGGCCATAAATTTCCCTTACCAACGATAATGAGAGAAGGCTCGATTCGCCTCTGCCATTCTATGAACCTCATCTCTCTTCTTCACCGCATTCCCTTTTCCCACACGTGCTTCAAGAATTTCCGCACACAACTTGTCCTCCATCGACTTTTCACCACGTTCCCGAGCGCTCAGAAGAAGCCAGCGAAGCCCTAAGGCAATCCGCCTCTCTGGTCTCACTTCCATAGGGACCTGGTAAGTCGCACCACCGACACGCCGCGATCTTACCTCCATAACCGGCTTGATATTCTCGAGGGCCTCCTTGAAAATTTTTAAAGGATCGTCTTTGGCCTTTTCGTTCACAGAATCAAATGCTCGATAAATAATCTTCTCAGCCACTGATTTCTTCCCGTCCAACATCATCTTATTGACCAATTTCCCGATAAGCTTGTCCTTATATCTTGGATCCGGGGAGACATCTCTTCTCTCTGATGATGATTTTCTTGACATAGTTTTTAGACCTTCTTTCCTTCACTCTTCGCTCCATACTTCGAGCGACTCTTACGTCTCTTTGCGACCCCCGCCGTGTCGAGCGTTCCTCGAATAATATGATACCGAACGCCGGGGAGATCTTTCACACGACCTCCGCGCACCAAAACAATCGAGTGCTCTTGGAGATTATGCCCCTCTCCAGGAATATAAGCGCTCACCTCCATCCCATTCGTCAAACGGACACGGGCAACCTTCCGAAGAGCCGAATTAGGCTTTTTGGGTGTCGTCGTGTAAACACGAACACAAACCCCTCGTCTCTGAGGCGACTGCATCAAGGCTGGGGCCCCTGTTTTCTTTTCAACTTTTTGGCGCTCGAATCGAACGAGCTGATTAATTGTTGGCATAAATCACCCGACAGAGGCTCTTGGTTGAGCCCCCTCCGTTACCTCTTCTTTTTCCTTAACCTCAATCTTCAAATTTTTATAACGAGCCAAACCAACACCAGCCGGGATCAACCGGCCCATTATTACGTTCTCCTTCAGTCCTCTCAGGACATCGGTCTTCCCGGAAATAGCTGCCTCTGTCAGAACTCGAGTCGTTTCCTGGAATGAAGCTGCCGAGATAAAACTCTCTGTGGAGAGTGAGGCCTTTGTGATCCCCAAGAGGAGAGATTCAGCCACCGCTGGAGTTCCTCCACTTTTCCTGACCTTTTCATTTTCTTCCTCAAAAATCCACTTCTCAACATGTTCATCATCGAGGAAGGTTGTATCTCCCGGATCGGTGACCCGAACACGCCTCAGCATCTGTCGTACAATGACCTCGATATGCTTGTCGTTGATTCGAACCCCCTGGAGACGATAGACCTCCTGGGTTTCATCGACAAGATACTGCGCAAGTCTTTTCTCGCCAAGGACCTGTAAGATATCATGAGGATTCGCCGCTCCATCCATGAGGGCCTCGCCTGCCTTCACAAAATCACCCTCATGAACAGCAATATGACGTCCTCGTATGATCAGATATTCTTTCGGCTCGCCAACTTCAGGGGTGATAATGACCTTTCTCTTTCCCTTCGAATCTTTTCCAAAACTGACACGTCCATCAATCTCACTGATGATGGCACACTCTTTTGGTTTCCGAGCTTCAAAAAGCTCTGCGACACGGGGAAGACCTCCTGTAATATCCTTCGTCTTCGTTGTTTCTCGTGGAATCTTCGCAATAATATCCCCTGCACTTATCCCTTGACCTTCTGTCACGACGATATGGGCCCCGATCGGGAGAAGATAACGTGCCTCACGCTCTGTTCCATGGACAAAGGCTGTCTTGCCTCCCTCAGTCTTGATCGAGACTCTGGGTCTTAAATTTGGATCCTTCGCTTCAATAATGACTTTCGTCGCAAGCCCGGTCACTTCGTCCACCTGTTCCTGCATCGAGTTCCCTTCAATAATGTCGCCAAATTTGATCGTCCCCGAGGATTCCGTAAGAATCGGAGTCGTGTAAGGATCCCATTCGGCAAGAAGGGTCTTTGCCTTGACCTTTTGACCATCTTTCACAAGAAGCTTTGCTCCGTAAATGACCTGATGTTTCTCTCGCTCACGCCCTTCCTCATCCATCAAGGCAATTTCACCATTGCGATTCATCACAACAAGAACTTGCTCCTTGTTCAAAACTGTCATGACATTGTGCAACTTCACGATTCCTTCATGACGCGCTTCAAGGGCACTCTGCTCGACACGTCGAGATGCAGTACCTCCGATATGGAAGGTTCTCATCGTCAGCTGGGTTCCAGGCTCTCCAATGGATTGGGCGGCAATAACCCCGACCGCCTCACCAATATTCACCATATGACCTCGCGCCAGATCACGCCCATAACATTTGATGCAGGTTCCTCTTTGATTTTGACAGGTCAACACGGAACGAATCTTGATCTTTTCCAAACCGGAATTTTCGATCGCTGGCAAATGAGCCTCGGTAATCTCCTCCCCCCCTTTAACCAACACCTCACCCGTAAAGGGATCCCGAATATCTTCGAGCGCCACACGCCCCAGAATACGATTCGAAAGGGAATCGATAACCTCACCCCCTTCAAGCAGGGAAGAGACCTCAATTCCATCGAGAGAATTGCAGTCATGATTAATGACAACCACATCCTGTGCCACATCAACAAGTCGACGGGTCAAATAACCGGAATTCGCAGTCTTCAGAGCGGTATCGGCCAATCCCTTACGGGCGCCGTGAGTTGAAATAAAGTACTGTAAAACCGTTAATCCCTCTCGGAAATTAGCCGTAATCGGTGTTTCAATGATTTCACCGGAAGGTTTGGCCATAAGACCTCTCATCCCGGCAAGCTGTCTCATCTGTTGAGCACTGCCTCGGGCCCCTGAGTCAGCCATAATCAAGATAGGATTAAAACTCTTGATCTCTTTCTTTCCTTTCTCCCCTTCAACAATATCGACACTGATCTCACGCATCATATCTTGGGCAATATCTTCCGTTGTCTCAGCCCAGATATCGACGACCTTATTGTACTTCTCTCCCGCGGTGATCAGACCTTCCTGATACTGTTCTTCAATTTCACGAACCTCTTTATACGCCTTCTCCAGCTGCTTCTCCTTCGTCGACGGGATCTTCATGTCATCAATACAAATCGAAATGCCTGCCTTCGACGCCTGGGTAAAACCAACATTCATGAGATGGTCAGCAAGGATGACCGTCGCCTTGTTCCCCGCCTTGCGATAACACTCCTCCACCAGGTCTGCGATCGACTTCTTATCCATGACACGATTGACGATATCAAAAGGAAGAGAATGCGGAACAATCTCATAAAGGAGAACCCGACCGGTCGATGTCTCATACCTCTTTCCATCAATACGTACCGTAATCCGGGCATGGAGATGGAGCTCTCCTTGATCATAAGCCAAGCGAACCTCATCGGGAGAGGCAAACTTCATCCCCTCCCCTTTTGCAAAAGGGGTTTCGCGCGTCATGTAGTAAATTCCCAAAACCATATCCTGGGTCGGAACAATGATCGGTTTTCCAGAGGCCGGAGACAGAATATTATTGGTACTCATCATGAGGACTCGTCCCTCAATCTGAGCCTCAACAGAGAGTGGGACATGCACCGCCATCTGGTCACCGTCGAAATCGGCGTTAAAGGCGGTACAAACAAGCGGATGAAGGCGGATCGCCTTCCCTTCCACAAGAACAGGCTCGAAGGCCTGGATACCAAGTCGATGCAACGTAGGAGCGCGGTTAAGATAAACCGGATGTTCCTGAATCACCTCTTCCAGAGCATCCCAAACCTCCGGGCGTTCCTTCTCGACCATCTTCTTGGCCCCTTTGATTGTGGAAACAATCCCCCGCTCCTCTAACTTCTGATAGATAAAAGGCTTGAAGAGTTCGAGCGCCATCGCCTTGGGAATACCGGTTTGGTGGAGGCGTAATTCTGGACCGACCACAATAACCGATCGACCAGAATAATCGACCCGTTTCCCCAGGAGATTCTGTCGGAACCGGCCCTGTTTTCCCTTCAACATATCTGAGAGGGACCTTAAAGGCCGCTTGTTCGGACCGGTAAAGACCTTCCCGCGCCGGCCATTGTCAATCAAGGCATCCACCGCCTCTTGTAACATTCGCTTTTCATTGCGAATGATAATGTCCGGGGCATTGAGCTCTAATAACCTTTTGAGCCGATTGTTCCGGTTAATAACGCGACGATAGAGATCATTAAGATCCGAGGTCGCAAAACGTCCCCCATCAAGCGGGACAAGGGGGCGCAAATCTGGAGGAAGAACTGGAATCACCGAAATCATCATCCAATCTGGCCGATTCCCTGAGTGCAAGAAGGCATCCACAACCTTCAGGCGCCGAGCTGCCTTTTTACGGGTCGCCTCAGATTTTGTGGTCGTCATCTCCTTGCGAAGTTTCTTTGCAAGCTCTTCCAAACTAATTTTTTTCAACAAATCACGGACCACCTCGCCGCCAATACCTGCCTGGAATTTGTTCCCATACTCGGCACGTGCGCGCTGATACTGGGACTCAGAGAGGATTTCCCCTTCCTTAAAATCAGTGCTTCCCGGATCGGTAACAACATACGCCTCACAATAAAGAACCCTCTCAAGGTCCTTTAGAGACATATTCAGACTGGTACCGATACGAGACGGAAGACTCTTCAAAAACCAGATATGGGCGACCGGAGAGGCTAAAACAATGTGACCCATTCGTTCACGCCGCACCTTGGAAGAGATGACCTCAACACCGCACTTCTCGCAAACAATTCCACGGTGTTTCATCCTCTTGTATTTTCCGCAATTACACTCGTAGTCCTTGACCGGCCCAAAGATTTTCGCACAAAAAAGACCATCCCGCTCCGGCTTGAAAGTCCGGTAATTAATGGTCTCCGGCTTTTTCACCTCTCCATGAGACCAGGCAAGAATCTTTTCCGGAGAAGCGAGGCCAAGCCGAACCCCCGTAAAAGAGTGCGGATCTTTCGGTTTTTCAAAAAAACTAAAAATATCTCCCATGCGTCCTCCCTGATCCACCTGAGGCGGACCAGCATCTTTAAGAGATCGGTTCCTCTAACAATTCCACATCTAACCCCAACGCCTGCAACTCCTTCACCAAGACATTAAACGATTCCGGCAAGCCCGGCTCGAACGACCTTTCACCTTTGACAATCATTTCGTACATGCGCGTTCGTCCAAGAACATCATCGGATTTAACCGTCAAAAATTCCTGTAGTGAATAGGCGGCTCCATACGCCTCCATCGCCCAAACTTCCATTTCACCAAGTCTCTGACCTCCAAACTGCGCCTTTCCACCCAGTGGTTGTTGAGTCACGAGGGAGTAAGGCCCGATCGATCTCGCGTGAATCTTGTCATCCACCAGATGATGAAGCTTCATGATATACATAATGCCAACCGTTACCGGCTGATCAAAAGCCTCACCGGTCTTCCCGTCAAAAAGAATCGTCTGACCACGGGTCGGAAGTTCTGCAAGCTCCAAGGTCTCCTTGATCTCCGATTCCTTCGCCCCATCAAAAACAGCGGATGTCACGGTAGCCCCCTCGACAAGACTCGCTGCCAACCTCTTGATCTCCCGATCGTTCATCTCAGAGATCGGGTTGTCGGAAGACTTGCCATAAAATTTCTTCAGATAAGTCTTGGCTGCCTCCCGATCATTTTCTTCAATAAGTTTGCCGATTTTTTCACCGATCCCTTTGCAGGCCCAACCCAAATGACACTCCAAAATCTGACCGGCATTCATTCGGGAAGGAACACCGAGTGGATTCAGAACAATATCAACGGGACTACCATCGGCAAGATAAGGCATGTCTTCCATCGGCAGAATCCGTGAGATAACCCCTTTATTCCCATGACGCCCCGCCATCTTGTCACCGACCGCAAGCTTTCTCTTGATGGCGACATAGACCTTGACGATCTTGATCACTCCGGGAGGAAGCTCATCTCCCTTGTGAAGTTTTGAAACCTTCTGATCGTAGACCATCTTCACAAGTTCGACCTGCTCCTCCATCCCCTCGACCATTTCGGCAAGTTCTTCCTCCAGATCTTCATTACCAACACTGATCTCGGACCATCGTGAGAGAGGGAGCTTATCCAAAACATCCATCGTAATCGGCTTCCCTTTTGCCAAAAGAACCTTCTCTTCCTCTTCGTCAATAATCTTGGAGGTGGCTGTTTTCCCATGCAGAAGATTCTTGACCTTTTTCTTCATCTCTTCCCGAACCAGCCGAATCTCCTCATCCCGATCCTTGATCAGCTTTTGTGTATCCTTATCCTGAAGATTCTTGGCCCTCTCATCCAGCTCTGATCCCTCGCGTGAAAAGACCTGTGTATTGATCACAATCCCGAAGACGCCGGGGGGAACTCGAAGAGATGTGTCCTTCACATCACCCGCTTTTTCTCCAAAAATGGCCCGAAGGAGCTTTTCTTCAGGAGATAACTGGGTCTCACCTTTTGGCGTAATCTTTCCGACCAGGATATCGCCCGGCTTGACTTCGGCGCCGATACGAACAATCCCTCCCTCGTCCAGATTGGCAAGGGCCTCATCCCCAACATTCGGAATGTCTCGGGTCACTTCTTCCTTGCCAAGCTTTGTATCCCGGGCAGCAGATTCAAATTCTTCAATATGAATCGAGGTATAAACGTCCTCCTTAACAAGTCGCTCGGAAACAAGGATGGAGTCTTCAAAATTATATCCACCCCAAGGCATGAAGGCGACGAGGACATTCTGTCCTAAAGCTAACTCACCACGATCTGTCGCGGGACCATCAGCCAGCACATCTCCTTTTTTGACACGATCACCGACACAAACGATTGGTCTTTGATTGACACAGGTATTTTGGTTGGAGCGGCGATATTTTACCAGATGATAGGTATCGCTATCTGACTCCTCTCCCTTTTTCACCCGGTCCGCCTTCACAACGATCTTCATGGAATCGACAGAAGCAACTGTCCCATCCCGGCGAGAAATCGTTGTGACGCAAGAATCACGAGCAACAATCTTTTCAATACCAGTCCCGATAAGAGGGGCCGACGTCCGAATAAGAGGAACTGCCTGACGCTGCATGTTCGCTCCCATGAGGGCTCGATTGGCATCGTCATGCTCCAGAAAAGGAACCAAAGCAGCCGCAACGCTGACCAGCTGATTCGGAGAAACGTCCATGAACTGTATTTCCTTGGGAGGAACCATCACAAATTCCCCTGCACGCCGGCAAGAGATCAGATCCGTCAAAAAATGACCCTGTCGATCGGTTGGGGCATTCGCCTGAGCAATGGTATATTTTTCCTCTTCGAGGGCAGACAGATGAAGGATCTTGTTGGTTACCCGCCCTTCTTCTACCTTCCGATAGGGAGTTTCGATAAATCCATATTCATTAATCCGGCTGTAAGTCGATAAGGATGCAATCAATCCGATATTCGGACCTTCAGGAGTTTCGATCGGACAAATGCGTCCGTAGTGAGTGGCATGAACGTCACGAACCTCAAATCCTGCCCGTTCCCGAGTCAGCCCACCAGGACCCAACGCCGAGAGACGCCGCTTATGCGTCACCTCTGAAAGAGGATTCGTTTGGTCCATGAACTGGGAAAGCTGACTGGAACCAAAAAATTCCTTAATGACAGCGCTCACCGGTTTTGGATTGATCAGATCATGGGGCATCAGAGTCTCAACATCCTGAAGACTCATCCGCTCCTTGATCGCCCTTTCCATTCTCAAAAGACCGACTCGATATTGATTCTCCAAAAGCTCGCCAACCGAGCGAACACGCCGATTGCCAAGGTGATCAATATCATCCACCTGTCCTTTGCCATCCTTTAAATTACAAAGATAACGTACCGTCTCCAAAATATCTTCCTTGCGGAGGGTACGAACCTCAACAGGCGTGCTAAAATTAAACTTGTGATTAATCTTGAGTCGGCCAACTTTCGAAAGATCGTATTTGTCTGGATTGAAAAAGAGGCCATCGAAGAAAATACGAGCCGATTCTGGCGTGGGTGGATCCCCCGGGCGCAAGCGCCGATAAATTTCGAGAATCGCCTCCGCTGAAGACGTGATCTTGTCGAGAAGAAGGGTATTCCGAATATAAGGCCCAACGTTCACATGATCGATATAGAGAAGTTCGATCTCTTCGATTTTTTGTTTCCGGATGTTTTCAAGCTTCTCCTCTGTCAGGACATCGCCCGAAGCGGCGGTCACTTCTCCTGTTCCTTTGTCAATCAGATCGCGAGCGATCACCTGACCGATGATGTCAGCATCTTCGATAGGAATTTCCTTGAGACGAGCGGCGACAATTTTATCGACAATCGCCTTGTTAAACTTTCTCCCTGCCTTGATCAGGATCTCATCGGTTTTTGGATGGCGGATATCTTTTGAGGCCTTTTGATATCGCAGAAGTTCTGGGTCAACTGACTTAAATAATTTTCTTCCTTCCAGACGAACCGTTTCAGATTTGTAAAAATAATTCAAAAGCTCTTCGGCACTGTAACCTAAGGCTCGAAGAAGAACAGTCGCCGGAAATTTGCGCCTCCGATCAATGCGAACAAACAAGACATCTTTGGGGTCAAACTCAAAATCAAGCCAGGACCCTCGATACGGAATGATCCGTGCAGAATAAAGAAGCTTGCCCGAGGCATGTGTCTTCCCCTTGTCATGTTCAAAAAAGATACCTGGAGATCGATGCAACTGAGAAACGATAACCCTTTCCGTCCCATTAATAATAAAGGTCCCTGTCTCATTCATCAGAGGGATTTCACCAAAATAGACCTCCTGCTCCTTCACATCGCGAATCGACTGGGCCTTTGTCTCAGGATCGGTGTCCCAAACGACGAGACGCACGACAACACGCATCGGGGCTGCGAAGGTCATTCCTCTTTGGCGACACTCATCGACCTCGTATTTGGGTTTGTCGAGATGATAGGCGACAAACTCCAAAGAGGCTGTGCGATTAAAATCCCAAAGAGGAAAAGCTGCCTTAAACACCCCTTGCAGACCTGTCATCTGACGCTTATCAGATGGAGTCTCTGCCTGGAGGAAGTCGGCATAGGACCTTTTCTGGACCTCAATCAAATTCGGGATTGGAACAGGCTCCCCAATCTTTGCAAAGCTCCTCCTCCGAATGCGATCATGGATCGTAATGGGCATAGCGTTATCTCCCTTTATTTAACTTCTACCTTGGCTCCAGCCTTCTCCAAAGTCGTCTTCATCTTGTCGGCTTCTTCCTTGGAGACCCCTTCCTTCACAGTCTTTGGGGCCCCTTCAACAAGGTCCTTCGCCTCTTTAAGACCAAGCCCTGTCAAAGCCCGAACCTCTTTGATGACGCCAATTTTGTTGTCGCCTGAGGCTGCCAAGACGATAGTAAACTCTGTCTTCTCCTCTACAGGAGCTGCGGCTGCTGCTCCAGCTGCAGGAGCCATAGCGACAGCTGCCGCCGCAGAGACTCCAAAGGTTTGCTCGAGTTCCTTTACAAGCTCTGACACTTCCAGAAGCGGCATTTGCTTGAGTGTCTCGACGATGTCTGTTCGACTTACGTTTGCCATCTTATCCTCCTAGTTAAAAGTTTCTAAGTTTCGAACTCCTTATGTTTTCTTCTTTCCAATCTCACTCAACACCACCGCCATCTTCTGCGGAACGGCATTGAGAACGCGAACGAGGTTAGTTGCTGGGGCATTGAGCGCCCCCAACAACCTCGCATAAAGCTCTTCCCGCGAAGCCAACTTCGAAAGTGCCTGAATTTCCGTGCTCGTAATGACTCGATCTCCCAGAAGACCAACCTTGAGCTTGAAAGGATCAAAAGCCTCCGCATACTTGGCGAGAACCTTTGTCAGCTCCACAGGATCTTTATCTGTATAAACGATGGCGGTAGGCCCCTTGAGATGGCTGTTCAAGCCACTCCGCTGACTCCCCTCCATCACCCTCTTTGCCAAACGATTTTTGACAACATGCAGATCACCGGCTGTTTTCTTGACCTCCCGCCGGATCTCGGTCAGTTCGGCAACCTTCAATCCGCGATACTCGGCAAGAATGATCGCCTGGGATTTCTTTAGCCTCTCAGATAATAGTCCAACTGCCTGTTCTTTTTCTGCCCGTTTCATAAATCCCT
Organism: Deltaproteobacteria bacterium; assembly: GCA_016180845.1. Lineage (NCBI taxonomy): Bacteria > Pseudomonadati > Myxococcota > Myxococcia > Deltaproteobacteria bacterium. Next base: position 2,589 of record JACPAK010000012.1, on the reverse strand, counting down.
TTTGTCTAAGTTGTTTGCAGCGATGCGGGATCGAGCTTGACTCCCGGTCCCATCGTCGAGGAAACCGTAACACTCCTCAGGTATGTCCCTTTGGAAGTCTTTGGCTTGGCACGAACGATTGAATCCATTAACGCTATCAAATTCTCCTTTAACTTCTCTTTCCCAAAAGAAAGTTTGCCAATAGAACAATGAACAATCCCCGCCTTTTCAATTCTGTATTCCGCGCGACCGGCCTTCAGCTCTTGCACAACAGTCCCAACGTCAAAAGTAACCGTCCCCATTTTAGGATTGGGCATCAACCCTCGCGGCCCTAAAATCTTGGCCACACGACTGACCGATTTCATCATGTCAGGCGTCGTGACAACTTTATCAAAATCCATCCATCCTTTTTCGATCTTCTCAATCAACTCCTCACCCCCCACAACTGTCGCCCCTGCCTTCTGGGCTTGTTCCTGCTTATCACCCTTGGCAATCACAACAATACGCACCTGCCTGCCCGATCCATGAGGCAGCGGCACAGACCCACGAACCATCTGATCTGTCTGTTTCGGATCAACTCCCAATCTCACAGAGACATCAACAGTCTCATCAAACTTCGCCACGGGGAGAGTCGACAAAAGCCCTAACGCCTCATCGACACTGAAACGTCGGGCTCGATCAACTTTTGAAAACGCCTGTTTGTATTTTTTCCCGCTCATTTGACTTCAATCCCCATGCTTCTTGCAGTGCCAGCAACTGTTTTTATCGCCGCCTCTAGCGTATTGACATTGAGATCCGGCATTTTCATCTTCGCAATCTCTTCCACCTGCTTGACTGTGACAGACCCAACCTTTGCTTTATTCGGTTCGCCAGATCCTTTTTCAACTTTTGCCGCCTTCTTCAAAAGAACAGAAGCCGGTGGAGTCTTTAAAATAAAACTAAAAGAACGATCCTGATAAATCGTAATCACCACAGGGGTCACAAGTCCTGGCTCCATCTTTTGGGTTTTTGCATTGAACTGTTTGCAAAACTCCATGATGTTGACGCCATGTTGACCTAAAGCAGGACCAACAGGAGGAGCTGGATTTGCCTGTCCTGCAGGGCATTGCAACTTGACTTCTGCCTGTACTTTTTTCTTCGGAGGCATCTAGTTTTTCTCCACTTGCATAAAATCCAATTCCACTGGCGTTGACCGCCCAAAAATACTCACGAGCACCTTCAGTTTTCCTTTTTCAGGTTTCACGTCATCCACCAAACCATTAAAATTTGTGAAGGGCCCATCCACAACTCGAACACTTTCTCCTTTTTCAAATGTCACCTTCGGCTTCGGCTTCAGGGTCCCTTCACTGATCTGCCGAGTAATCCTGGCGACTTCCTCATCGGGGACTGGAAATGGACTCTTGCTCCCACCCACAAATCCCGTGATCTTTGGAATCGACTTTACAATATGCCATGCTTCATCATTCAGCTCCATCCTGACCAATATATAGCCAGGAAAGATCTTGCGGTTAGCCGTCTTCTTAACCCCTTTTTTCATTTCCACAACACTCTCCGACGGGATCAAAACCTCACCAACCAAATCCTGTCTCCCAAGCGTCTTGATCTTCTCCTCAAGAGCCGCCTTCGCCTTATGTTCAAACCCTGAATAGGTATGGACAACATACCATTGCATCATAAAAAATCCCTAAAACTTGAAAACTCCAAGCGCCATCTTCGCCCAAATCAGATCAATAACCGCCAAAATCAAGGCAGCCACACTGACCAAAACAGCCACAACTCCAGAGGAGGCGACAGTCTCTTTCCCTAAAGGCCATGTCACTTTTGAAAGTTCGACAACGACCTCATTAAAAAACTGATTTGCGCGTCCCCATGTTCGAACTCCAAAACCTGCCCCAACGGCCAGAACAAAAGCTGCTAAATCCTGAGGACCGACAGGCCACTCTTCGAAACGACCTAATCGACCGACCTCCCAAACAAAATCGAAGACCCTCGAAAACAACATGAAGAGGATCCCGGAAGCGACCAGCAGAGCCAGATTGACGATCTTTTGAGTCTGCATCAGCAAATCCTCACTCACTATCGATCATTCTAACCATTCAAAAAAATACAGGGGAGACAGGGCTCGAACCTGCGACCCCCGGTTTTGGAGACCGGTGATTTATTCGCTCGCCACTGGCAAAGCCAGATGACTCGCTATAATCAAGGGGAGATACCGCTCTCCCCTTGATTATCCCCATCTGACCAGTACAGGGGAGACAGGGCTCGAACCTGCGACCCCCGGTTTTGGAGACCGGTGCTCTACCAACTGAGCTACTCCCCTGTTCTAGCCAGGGTTTAACTAACCTCACTTTGTCTCCTTATGTACTGTATGCTTCCGACAAAACCGGCAAAACTTTTTTAGCTCGAAACGCTTCTGCATCGTCTGCTTGTTTTTCGTCGTCGAATAGTTTCGACGCTTACAGTCTGTACATTCCATTTGAATAATGATTCTCATTTTACTCAATCACCTCTGCTACCACTCCTGCCCCGACTGTATGTCCTCCCTCTCGAATCGCAAATCGGAGCTCCTTATCCATCGCAATCGGCGTGATCAACTCAACCTCCAAACTC
>JACPAK010000011.1 GCA_016180845.1 Deltaproteobacteria bacterium | reverse complement strand
GGCCGGGAGTGCTGAGGCGATCAGTCGGACAAATACCTTGTTTAATGCGAACATCGGGTCTCAAGGGGCGGTCTACGATCCGACGAAGGCCGATGCCACATTTACGAATAATCAGGCGACAATCACGGCATCGGGGACCACTGCCGTTGACACCTGTCTCTCGACAGCGACGACCGATGCAGCAAGGCAGGCCTGTTACTCGGGTACGGCAGTTATCTGCAACAATAACGCAGTTTGCGATGGAAGCGAGACCTCAACAAACTGCCCTGCGGACTGTAAGAGTTATGCCTACGCAACTACGGGTAGCAGTAATACCTGTGGGAACGATGCTCCCACATCCTTCACTCAGACCGCTCCTACCACAGTGACCAATTTTATACTCAAAACGGCGAACAGTGCGAATATAACGTCTGTTTCAGGCAGTACCATGTCGTTTACCTGGGGTACGATGACCTGCTCATCGGTGCCATTTAGCTCCTCGGCGTTTGGTCCTGTCACCTGCACGATGCCGCCGCCTAGTGGTGACTGTGTGATCCACCTGATTCCATAAGGGTTGTCTAGCTGTTCCCTTTGCAATTTTAGGAAGGGGGCGTTATGAAATCCCCATGCCTCGTGACTACTACGATATCTTAGGCGTTTCCCGCTCCGCTTCTGCGGAGGAGATCAAGAAGTCCTACCGACGTTTGGCCAAACAGTACCATCCCGATGTGAACAAGGGGGACAAGAAGTCTGAGGAGAAGTTTAAGGAGATCTCTCAGGCGTATGATGTCCTCGGGGATTCCGATAAAAAAAAGAAGTACGATCAATTTGGGCAGTGGGCGGAGCAAGGGGGCTTCAATCCAGGCCAACAACAGCGGTATCAAACCTGGAATTGGTCCAATACCCAAGGACAGGGGGGCATGCCTGAATTCGATCTTGGCGACATCCTCGGTGATTTCTTCGGCGGAGGATTGGGGGGGAGGGGGCGGCGAAGGGCGGAACCAGCTGGGAGGGATATCCAGTCATCGATCGATATTACCTTTTTGGAGTCGGTGAAGGGGTCCGAGAGGGTAATCCACTCTCCTCACCGAACGGGAGAAAAGCTTCGCGTCAAGATACCGGCCGGGATCAAAGATGGCGGGAAGATCCGCCTCGCGGGAAAGGGAGAAGAAGGAGGAGACCTCTATATTAAGGTGAACGTGATCCCCGATAAAGAGTTTTGGCGGGAGGACGATGACCTTTATATAGAGGTGCCGATTACGATCTTCGAGGCAGCCCTCGGGACGACAGTCCATGTCCCGACCTTCGATGGGGCGGTGAATCTCAAGATTCCGGCAGGGACCTCGTCAGGACAGAAATTCCGGATCTCCGGCAAGGGGGTCACGCATCTCGGGAAGGGAGGGAGTGGAGATCTCTACCTGCTTGTGAAGGCAGTGGTTCCACCCGATCTGGATCAGGAATCCAAAGAACTCTTAAAAAAAATTCAGGAAAAGAACCGGTTTAATCCGCGGGGGTGAGAGAGCGGTTTGGACGGGCAAAGATTTTGTAAGGTAGATAGATCAAAAATCCGATGATCATGAGGATCAGAAGCCGGAGGAACGCCTCGCGGGGCGCCTGTGTGAGGAGAAAAGCGGAGACGATGATTCCAAGCATCGGAATCAGAAGCGGGATCTGAAAGATCTTCAGTCTGGAATCCGGGGCCAGATTTCGAAGGCGGATCACGATCAAAGACAGATTAACAAAGATAAAAAGACAGAGCATCACAACGCTGGTTGTCTGGCCGAGGATCTTTACGGTTCCGGACAAGGCGATAGACAAGGCGATGACGAAGACTGTGAGAATAGCGACCGAAGGGGTTTGCTTTTGAGGATGAACGAAGCCGAGCGCTTTGAAGATCCAGCCTTCTCTGGACATTCCATAAAGAAGTCGTGAGGCCATGATGAGGTTCGCGAGGGCTGTATTGGTGAGCGAGAAAATGGCAAGGGCAGCGACCACTTTTGGAGAGAAGAAGGGGATGATCCGTTCTGCGACCATGGCGAGAGGGGCGCTTGATTCTCCCAGTTCTTTGTAAGAGGCGACGGAGACAACAGTGAGCGCGATCCCGATATAGATCAAAGAGGTGATGACGAGGGAGAGAAGGATCGCGCGCGGGACTGTTTGTTCCGGTTTTTTCACCTCCTCAGAGACATTGCACATATCCTCAAATCCGATGGTGGCATAGAAGGCGAGGACAGCGGCCCCGCCAATCCCCTCGAGGGTTTCTTTGGAAAGAAAGGTTTCACCACGACCGGTCGCGAAGTTTCCGTCCCCCCAATGAAAGAAACCAAAACCGATGATCAGGAGCAGTCCACCTGCCTCCGCAAAGACGCAGAGGGTGTTTAGTTTCGAAGAATCGTCGATCCCCCGGAAATTGATCCAGCTGATACCACCGAGAAAGATCGAAATGATAACCCAGCGAGGGATTTCGAGAAAAAGTGAGAAATAGCCATGAACGGCATTGGCCCCTGCCGCGACAGAGGTCAGTCCCGAGAGCAGGACCAGAAAACCGACGATGGCCGGAAAATAGGTATTTGAAAAGGCGCGGCCGACGAAAACAGCAACACCGCCACTCTTCGGATAGCGACTCGTGAGCTCTGCGTAACTTAAGGCGGTCGGGATCGCGACGATCGTGGCAAGCAGAAAAGAGGACCAGGCGAGGTTACCCGCCTCAGCCGCCACCTTTCCGATCAGCGCATAAATGCCGGCGCCAAGAATATCGCCAACACCATAGAAGGTCAGTTTTGTGAGGGTAAAGTGCCTCTTTAATTCTGCCACTGTTTTAGAAATCCCCTAAAGTTTATTTACCTGGGCAAGTCAAATTCGCAAGAAGTTCTTTCACGCATCTCGTCATGTACGAAGCTTGACACCCTAATGATGTGGGTGTTACCTCCGCCGTTGTGAAACGGCTCTTCATCAGGTCGTTGATTCTCCCAATCATCTTTTTTTCTGCCTCCTGCAGTTTGACGCGTACCGCCTCGAATCTGACATCAAAAATCATGAAAGAAGGGGCGCCTGTTTTTGAAGAGGAACAAGATATCGAAGTGGGCGAGCAGACCGGTCTTGCGATGATCAAGACGCTCGAGGTCTTTCATCACCAAAATCCGAAGAACAAAAACTACCTTTTGCTCCTCTCGAAGTCGTACGGCACCTACGCCTTCGGTTTTCTCGAGAATCGATTGCTGCAATATGAAAAGGAGAATCCGGAGCGGTTTCAGGTTATTCTCGAACGGGCGAAGCTCTTTTATTCACGCGGGAAGAATTATGGGCTTATGCTGATTGAGCGAGAGGATAAGGATCTCAGAAAGGCGATCGACCAAGGCTTGGGTCCCTTGAAATCCGCTCTCGCGGGGGTCGGGCGTGATGAGGTCGGAATGATTTTTTGGACCGCGCTTTCCTGGGGAAATTATGTGAATCTGACAAAGGATGATGTGCGGTCGGTTTCGGATCTTGCGATTGTCGAGGCGATGATGGCGCGAGTCCTTGAGTTAGATCCAGGGTTTTTCTATGGAGGTCCTCATCTCTTTTATGGGGTTTATTATGCAAGCCGGCCGGCGATGCTTGGGGGAAATCCGGAGATGGCCAAGAAACATTTTGAAGAGGCGGTGAATACGAGTGGCGGACGTTTTTTGATCCCTTATGCCTTGCAGGCCCAGTTTCTGGCGGTACAGACGCAGGACAAAAACCTTTTCAATGATTTGATCGGAAAGGTCGAGTTGGGTGATCCGAATGCATTGCCGGAGCAGAAGCTCGCGAACATGTTGGCAAAGGAGCGGGTGAGATTTTTGAGGGAGAAGGAAAAGGATTTATTTTAAAATCCCCCCAACCCCCCTTTTTCAAAGTGGGGCAAGAGGGAATTGAAAGGAGTGGTTATGAGAACATTCGTGTTGGTGCTTGCCTTATTGATGTCATCTGTTGTGTGGTCTCAGACAACAGAAATCAAGCTGGCGACCATCGCCCCGGCCGGTTCCTCATGGGACAAGATCACGACGAAGATGAATGAGGAGTTGAAGACGAAAAGCGGCGGGAAGCTTTCATTCAAGATCTATCCAGGCGGGACACAAGGGGACGAGAAGGATGTCGTCCGGAAGATGCGGATCAAACAGATCCATGCCGGAGGATTTACCGGAAATGGTTTAGGTCAGATCGCGCCGCAGATCCGGGTCTTGGAGCTTCCTTTTCTGTATAAAACTCCACAAGAGATTGACTACGTGACCGGCAAGATGGGGAGTCAGATGGAGGCGGTTTTGTCGAAGGGGAACCCTCCAGTCGTCTTGCTCGGATGGGCCGAGGCCGGTTTTGTTTACATTTACTCCAACAAACCGATCAAGAAACTTACAGATCTGAAAGGAACAAAGGTCTGGCAATGGGAGGGGGATCCTCTCGCTGCGGCGACGTTTGCCTCGCTCGGTGTCGCTCCAGTACCCCTGGCGATCACGGATGTCATGACGGCACTTTCGACGAATATGATCGAAGCGGTTTATGTCCCACCACTCGGTTGCCTCGCGCTCCAGTGGTGTTCGAAGGTAAAGTACATGACCGATCTCCCCGTCGTGAATTCGATGGGGGCGCTTGTGATGTTGCAGTCCGAATATAATAAATTGTCACCGGACCAGCAGAAGATCTTGAGAGAGGTGACAGCGAAATACACGCGCGAGATTGTTGATCAGACACGAAAAGACAATCTCCAGGCGGTTGAAGAAACGAAGCGCTTGGGGGTCCAGATTGTTTCAGTCGACGAAAAAGATCGTCAGGAAATTATGGATGCGGCGAAGAAGGTTTGGACGGATCAGGCGGGCAAGCTCTATACGGCAGAACAGCTTTTGACCATACAGAAACTTGTCGCTGAGGTGACCAAGGGGCATAGTGCGTCTGCTCAACTTCATTAACGATCGTCTCGCACGGATCGAGGAGTCGTTCCTCTGCCTTTTTCTCCTCGCGATGATCCTGCTGGCGTTTCTCCAGGTTGTCTCGAGGAATCTTTTCTCAACAGGACTCCTCTGGGCCGATGCCTTTGTGCGACTCTTGCTTCTTTGGGTCGGTTTTCTCGGCGCGGCGCTCGCGACGCGTCTCAATCAACACTTGTCGATCGATGTCTTCACGAAGTTTTTGGGGGGGCGTTCCCGCAAATTGATCGGAATATTCGTGAAGATTTTTGCGACGATTGTTTGTCTCTATCTCTACCAGGCGGCGGTCCAGTTTGTTCGGTTGGAGAAAGAGGCGGGGAGTGAATTTTTCAGTTCGATACCGAACTGGTCGGTGGAACTGATTATCCCGATGACATTTATCCTGATGTCGTTTCATTTTTCGGTCGCGATCCTGAATGATATGAAAGAGCTTTTAGCGGGGGGCAAAGGATGACCTGGCTGGTGGTCTTTGGGATCGTCGCCGCTGCCCTTTTTGGGGCGCCGCTTTTTTCGATATTCGGAATCGCCGCCCTCGTCTGTTTTTTTAACGCCGGCATCGATACGCAGGCGATTATTATTGCGATGTCGCGGCTCGTTTCGGCCCCGATCCTGGTTGCTATCCCTCTTTTTACATTCGCCGGTTATATGATGGCCGAATCCAAGACCCCTCAGAGGATGGTGAGATTGGCTGAGGCCTGTATCGGCTGGATGCCAGGTGGGATGGCGATTGTGGCCCTGCTGGCTTGTGCCTTCTTTACCGCTTTTACGGGCGCATCCGGGGTCACGATTATTGCGCTGGGTGGTCTCTTGTATCCAGTTCTCTTGAAGCAGGGATTTCAGCAGAAATTTTCCCTGGGGCTTGTCACGACCTGCGGGAGTCTGGGGCTGCTTTTCCCGCCGAGTCTTCCTTTGATCCTCTATGGTTTGGTCGCTTCCGTGGATGTCGACAAACTTTTTATCGCAGGGCTGTTTCCCGGTTTTCTGTTGATGGCATTGCTCGGGATCTACTCAGCCCGTCAAAAGATCCAGTCATCCCGGAAATATGTTTTTCAATGGAAGGAGCTTGTCCAGGCGGTTCGCGCATCGATCTGGGAGATCCCGCTTCCGATCCTGATTCTGGTCGGGATTTATGGCGGATACACGACAGCGGCGGAGTCGGCGGCGGTCGCTGCCTTTTATGTCCTGATCGTTGAGGTGTTTATCTATCGGGATCTCAAGATAACGACAGATGTCCCGCGTGTCATGAAAGAGAGCATGGTTCTGGTCGGGGGGATTCTGATCATTCTTGCCGTTGCCCTCGGGTTCACGGACTTTTTGATCGATGAACAGATCCCGATGAAGATCTTCGAATGGATCCGTCAGTATATTTCGAGCAAATGGACCTTCCTGATCCTTCTAAACGGTTTTCTGCTGATTGTGGGAATGCTCATGGATATTTTTTCAGCGATTATCGTTGTGGTTCCGCTCATTTTGCCGATTGCGAAAAGCTTTGGGGTCGATCCGTTTCATTTGGGAATTATTTTTCTCACCAATCTGGAGATCGGTTACCTCACGCCGCCTGTTGGACTCAATCTCTATCTTTCCAGCTATCGGTTCAAGGAGCCGATCATGAAGATTGTGAAGGATGTGGTTCCGTTTATCCTTCTGCTCTTGATTGGGCTTTTGTTGATTACCTATGTTCCAAGTTTGAGTTTGTGGTTGGTAAGAGTATTTTCATAAGGAGAACTGATATGGTTGAAATTGTCATTGTTAGCGCCACACGCACACCGATCGGGAGTTTTCAGGGGGCCTTTGCCAGTATTCCGGCGCCGAAGCTGGGGGCGATGGCGATCGCCGAGGCGATTCATCGTGCCGGCCTTAAAAAAGACGAGGTGAATGAAGTCATCATGGGGTGTGTGATTACGGCGGGGATCGGTCAGGCCCCAGCCCGACAGGCGGCGATTTTTGCGGGACTTCCGGAAGGGACCCCGTGTCTCACGGTTAATAAGGTTTGTGGTTCGGGACTCAAGGCAGTGATGCTGGCTGATCAGGCGATTCGTACCGGCCAATCAGAAGTTGTTGTGGCTGGTGGGATGGAGAATATGACGCTGTCTCCCTACCTGTTGCCAAAGGGGCGTTCGGGATTTCGTCTCGGTCATGCCGAGGTGATCGATAGCATGATCAAGGATGGCTTGTGGGACGTTTACAACAATATCCATATGGGAAATTGTGCTGAACTCTGTGCCAAGGAATACCGGATCTCACGTGAAGAACAGGATCGATATGCGATCCAGAGTTATGAGCGGGCGATCAAGGCGACGAACGGCGGTCAATTCCGCAATGAGATCGTGACGGTCGAGGTCGAGGCGTCTAAAGGAGACAAGTTGAAGGTGGAAAAGGACGAGGAACCGTTCAAGGCGAGGCTTGAGAAACTCCCCAGTTTGAGACCGGCATTTCAAAAAGAGGGGACCGTGACCGCCGGCAATGCCTCGTCGATCAATGATGGCGCGGCCGCCCTCGTCCTCATGAGCTCAGAAACGGCAAAAAAGAGGGGTCTTAAGCCGATCGGCCGAATCCTCGGTTATGCGCAGGCGTCAGTCAAACCGGAATGGTTTACGATCGCCCCATCCGAGGCGATCAAGAAAAATTTATCCGGATTGAATCTGAAGAATTCCGACATTGATCTCTTCGAGCTCAATGAGGCGTTTTCTGTTGTGGCACTCGCCAACAATAAAATTCTTGGACTCTCAGAGGATCGTGTCAATATCCGTGGCGGTGCGGTGGCGCTGGGTCACCCAATTGGTGCCTCTGGAGCCCGGATCCTGACGACCCTTCTTTATTCCCTCATCGATACGAACCAAAAACGTGGTCTTGCCTCGCTTTGTATTGGTGGAGGTGAGGGGGTGTCGCTGGTGGTTGAGAGAATTTGAGGTTTTAAGGGGTCGTACAGGCCAGTGTCAGATTCGCCACACAACTACCACTTGCAGGAATAAAGGAGCAATCTCCGCTCGTCTTCGTATAGGTCTTCGTGCCTGTGGTGCAGCCAAAAGGGTTGATGTTGCCGGAGAGTGAACTTCCGAGAGAATAGGTGCATCCATCAAGGATCAGACCTGTCGCAGTATCCGGGTTTTCTGTCCAGTCATTGCCAGACTTTGTTCCTGACACGGAGGTACCCCCTCCACCTGGAACTGTAATTGTTACTATAAATGTTGATGACGTCTCGCTTGTCTTCGTAAACTTCCAATTCGTGATCGTTGAGTTAGGAGGATCCGAGAGACAGGTATGGGTTTTAGTGCTGTTCATTGTCCATGAATTCGGGAGAGAGACCTCCGTCTGACAGGTGGCACTGCACCCGTCTCCTGCACTCGTATTTCCATCGTCGCATTGTTCGCCTGTCTCTGTTGTGCCATTCCCACAAACAATGCTGCTGCCACCACTGCCTCCGCTCCCACTAGAACTTCCACCAGTGGTTCCACCCGAGCTACTGGTACTCCCCCCACTGCTTTGCTCTTCAGCCACTTCGGGGACCCCTTGCTCCTCGAAGCATTGTGTCGAATTGACTCGAGAGGCCTTGGAGATCTTCTCCGACAATGTGTCACAGGCCGAGTAATCCACGATAGAGCTATCGATTTCGAGCGGAAGCTGTCCGGGGGGAAGCAAGCAATCCCATGAACGGGTAAAGGTGACATTGGAGAGGAGGGTTTCCTCGGAGATCTCATCCGGAATCGAGCTGCAGGCAAATTCACCGAAAAAATCGACCTCACTTGTCGGGATCACTGTTGGTGAGGTGGAAACCTGAAAACCTTCCGTGTCACTGTAATAGAAAGAATTGGCGATTGTGTAATTTAAAATCCCGGCCCCCTCCGTTCCGTTGAACTCCGTACAGATCCGACCGTTGACATCCACGGAGGGGATCGAATACGAGCCGGTTGTGGTATTTCTCCCGCTGCTTTGATACGTGAATCCCAACGTAAACAGGCTTCCGCATGAGGTCCCTGACTCCACATTTGACGTCGAGGGGTTTTGACAATAACAGCTTGAGGTCTCCAAAGAGCGAACGTTATTGAAATCGAACTCCTCGTCCATGACGGCGGCGGAGTTCATCACCATGGTGTAATTCGTACAGTCAAAACCACCGGTTACATGATTGATCACACTCCCGGTCCAGGTGGCGGTCGAAGAATTTCCCGAGGCGGTAAATTCCGAAACACGCTGAAAGGATATTCCATCGGTTGATTTGCAGACATCCATCTGAAAATCTTTTGTACTTCCTGACGTTTCATTCTTGACTCTAAAAAGGATCGATTCGGTTCCAGCGAAATTAATGCGATAGTAGGCATAACGATTTTCGGGGATCACCATCCCTGGGATCCGATCCTGCGTGACCGCCGCATAGCATTTGAAGAGTTCTGCCTGGCGGACCCGATTGATCGCCTCGGGCCTGAAGAAATGAAGTCCCATGCAACCGGTGCTCGAGGTAGACCCCGTGGCGTTGTGAGTCGTTTTCAGACTGGAGAGACTGGCAGAGGCAGCGGTATCCCCCTTCTCGACCTCGTCCAGTTTCGGAAGGGTCGAAAGATCGAGGATATTGAGATTCCCTTCCTCATTTTGGACGAGACTCGCGCCGCAACCGAACAAACTCACGGTGACCATCATTCCCAGCAGCAACAGACACACCCTCATCATTTTGCCCCTCATAATTCTTGAGACAGCAATCTTCGTGCCAAGATTCAGGTATATAAGTATTTGGAATTAATAATGAAATTATTCGACTCTTGGGGCAGTGAGGTTATAAATAACCCAGCAGTGTCTTAAATTTTGACGGACAAGAAGTTCTGGATTTTGTTAACCGATTGTTTTACGCGAGGATCAAACAGGAGGCCTCCATGAACTTCCAATATCTAAAGCTTGAAAAGCAGGATCGGATCGCGACCGTTTGGGTCAATCGTGAGAAGGCGATGAATGCCTTGAACCCGGATGTTTTAAAGGAACTAAAGGATTGTTTCCAAACCCTTTCCGAGGATCGGGAGGTCTGGGCGGTGATCCTGACCGGTGCGGGAGAAAAGGCGTTTGTGGCGGGTGCCGATATCGCGGCGATGAGCCAGATGACGCCGGAACAGGCGGCTGAGTTTGGCAAAATGGGCCATGAGACGATGTCTGCTGTGGAGAATTGTCAAAAACCGGTTCTGGCGGCGGTGAATGGTTTTTGTCTCGGTGGGGGTTTGGAACTCGCCCTCTCGTGTGATTTTATCTATGTCTCGGAGAAGGCGAAACTAGGGTTGCCTGAGGTTGGGCTTGGTCTCTTCCCCGGTTGGGGGGGGACGCAACGCCTCACGCGACTCCTCGGCAAGAATAAGGCGAAAGAGGTGATCTTCACGGGACGGATATTTTCTGCCCAGGAGGCGTTCCAGTTCGGGATCGTGAATCGTGTCTGTAAGCCTGAGGAACTGATGAATGAAGTACGGGTTATTGCGACAGAGATTTGCAAGAAGGGGCCGATGGCGGTTTCTTTGGCCAAGAGGCTCATGAATGAGGCGTGTAATACTTCATTGAACGATGGTCTTGCCAACGAGCGCAAGACATTCCCGGAATGTTTCAAGACCGAGGATTTGAAGGAGGGTTTGGAGGCATTTTTGGGGAAGAGACAGGCAAATTTCAAGGGGAAATGAATGGACTTCCAACTTTCCGAAGAACAACTGATGATCCGACAGGTGGCGCGCGAGTTTGCGCAGAAAGAGGTTGCGCCGCGTGCGGCGGAGATCGATGAAAAATCTGAGTTTCCGATTGCGGCGACCCGGAAGATGGCGGAGCTTGGGTTTATGGGGATGATGGTTCCACCGGAATGGGGTGGGACCGGGCTCGATACGATCAGCTATTGTCTCGTGATGGAGGAGATCTCGGCCGCCTGTGCCTCAACCGCGATAGCGATGTCGGTCAATAATTCACTCTTTTGCTGGCCGATTTTAAAATTCGGAACCGATGAGCAGAAAAAGAAATATCTCGTACCATTTGCGCGTGGTCAGAAGTTGGGGGCCTATGCCCTTTCGGAGCCGGCCTCCGGTTCCGATGCCGCCGGGATGAAGACGATCGCCAGAAAATCAGGCAATCACTATATTCTGAAAGGGACCAAAAATTTCATTACAAACGGTCCGCATGCCGATGCGATGATCGTCTTTGCGCTGACCGATCCGTCTAAAAAGCATAAGGGGATCTCCTGTTTTATTGTCGAAAAAGAATTTCGTGGTTTTTCTGTTGGAAAGATCGAGAAGAAATTAGGAATTCGTGCCTCAAGCACGAGTGAAATCGTCCTCGATGATTGTGAGGTCCCCGCAACAAATATTTTGGGGGCCGAGGGGGAAGGGTTCAGGATTGCGATGGCGACACTCGATGGAGGACGGATCGGTGTCGGGACACAGGCGCTCGGTATCGCCCGTGCGGCGTTTGAGCATGCGTGCGATTATTCGAAACAACGAGAGGCGTTTGGACAACCGATTGCCGATTTTCAGGCAATCCAGCATTACCTCGCCGATATGGCCTTGAAGATCGATGCCTCGCGTCTGCTCCTCTGGAGGGCTGCCTGGATGAAGGATCGGGGGCTTCCCTTTACAAAGGAGGCGGCGATGGCAAAACTTCATGCCTCGGAGGCGGCGATGTGGATCACGCACAAGGCGGTCCAGATTTTCGGCGGCTATGGCTTTTGCAAGGATTACCCGGTCGAGCGTTTCTTCCGTGATGCGAAGATTACCGAGATCTATGAGGGGACCTCTGAGATCCAACGGCTCGTGATTGCCCGGGATGTCTTGAAAGAATCATGACAGAGAAGAAGGCAAGAGAATTTACCACCGTCTCCTCCTGGCCGATCAAACCACTTTATGCCTCAGAGGATTTAAAAAACTTCGATCCGAAACGCGATCTTGGGGAGCCAGGGGAATATCCTTTCACGCGCGGTCCGTACAAAACGATGTATCAAGGCAAGCTCTGGACGATGCGCCAGTTTGCCGGCTTCGGGACACCGGAGGACACCAACAGGCGTTTTAAATATCTGCTCGATCACGGGATGATGGGGCTCTCCACCGCCTTCGATATGCCGACCCTGATGGGTTTCGATGCCGATCATCATTTGGCCCGTGGAGAGGTGGGGATTGAAGGGGTCAATGTCAGCTCCCTTGCCGATATGGAGGTCCTTTTCGATGGGATTCCCTTGGAAAAAATTACCACCTCGATGACGATCAATGCCCCCGCGATTGTCCTGATGGCGATGTATGTTGCCGTTGGTGAGAAGAAGGGGATACCTCCGGAAAAATTAGGAGGGACGATTCAGGCCGATATCCTGAAGGAATTTATTGCCCAGAAGGAATGGATCTCGCCACCGGAGCCTTCGGTTCGGATCCTCATGGATATGGTGGAGTGGTGCGCGAAACATATGCCGAAGTGGAACTCTATTTCTATTTCTGGTTATCACATCCGTGAAGCAGGGGCGACGGCGGTACAGGAACTCGCCTTCACGCTTCGGGATGGGATTGAGTATATTGAGGAAGGGATTCGCCGTGGCATGGATGTCGATCAATTTGCCCCACGTCTTTCGTTCTTCTTTGATGTCCACAATGATTTCTTCGAGGAGATTGCAAAATTTCGGGCCGCTCGCCGGCTTTGGGCCAAAACCATGAGGGAAAGGTTTCATGCCAAAGATCCAAAATCCTGGATGTTGCGGACCCATGCCCAAACTGCCGGTGTCAGTCTGACGGCCCAACAGCCTTATAATAATGTGATCCGCACGACGATTCAGGCCCTGGCTGCCGTCCTTGGTGGGACACAGTCGCTTCACACCAATTCCCTCGATGAAACACTCGCTCTTCCGACAGAAGAGGCGGTCCGGATTGCCTTAAGGACGCAGCAGATCATCGCCTATGAAAGTGGGGTTCCTTCTTCTATTGATCCGATGGGGGGATCTTATTTTGTGGAGACATTGACCCATGAGATGGAGGTGGCGGCGGCCGATTACATCCGGCGGATTGATGAAATGGGGGGGATGCTGAAGGCGATTGAACGTGGCTTCCCTCAACATGAGATCACGGAGTCTGCATATCGCTATCAAAAACAGGTCGAGTTAAAGGAAAAGATCATTGTCGGGGTGAATGACTATAAGATGGAAGCTGAGGAGCCGATCGAAATTTTAAAAATCAGTCATGAAGTTGAGAAACAGCAGGTGAAGCGACTCCGAGAGGTCAAAGAGAAACGAGACAGGAAAAAAATAGAACATGCCTTGAATGACTTGAAAAAGGCGGCAGGGACTTATGAGAATCTGATGCCTTATGTCTTGAATGCGGTTCGTGAGTATGCAACGGTCGGCGAGATCTGTGATGTTTTTCGGGAGATGTTTGGGATATATCGGGACCCGGGGGAGTTTTAATGGATCGCAAACTTCGAATCCTCGTCGCCAAGCCTGGTCTCGATGGTCACGATCGGGGGGCCAAAATTATCGCTCGCGCCTTGCGAGACGCCGGGTTCGAAGTGATCTACACCGGTTTGCACCAGACTCCCGAGATGATTGTCAGTGCGGCGCTTCAGGAGGATGTCGATGTTGTTTCCGTCTCGATCCTCTCAGGGGCTCATAATTATCTATTTCCCGAGGTGATCAAACAGCTGAAGGCAAAAGGGCTGACAGATGTCACCGTGATTGGGGGAGGGACGATTCCAGAAGAAGATATTCCGGGTCTTAAAAAGGCAGGGGTCCAGGCGATCTTTACTCCGGGGGCGGATACCAGAGACGTGGTTGACTGGATCAAAAAAAATGTTAAACCAAGAAAATTTTAGCAAGGATGTCGACAAGGTGGTTTTTCCAGGATGTTGAAAAAGGTCCCAGATACGAGGCAGGCCGCTGAGGCGCGACGCAGGCGTACTTGGGCGGTACGTCGAGGAGCGACCGAAGCGGACAACGAAGTAGATGGGCCTTTATCAACATCCTGTTAGGGGGTTCTATGAGACCTGTTTATGTCGTCAGTGGAGGGGTTAGTAAATTCAAAAAGGCGAGACCGGACAAGACCTTTCAGGCGATTGTAAAAGAGGCGGTTGTCTATACCCTCCAGGATATTGGCCTTGAGTACGGAAAATTTCTGGAAATTGTTGACGGCTCTGTCGCCTCCTATTTTTCAGATCATTTCACGCGCCAGTTGATGGCGGGGATCATGGTTCAGGATTATCTCGGACTGACTCCCAAGCCGTCTCATCGTGTTGAAGGAGGAGGAGCAACGGGAGGACTTTGTTTCCAGGAGGCCTGGAAGAGTATCGCCTCAGGGAACATGGATCTCTGTCTGGCCTATGGTTTTGAGACGATGAGTCATGTGAACACCTGGAAGGGGAACGAATTTATCGCATTGGCCTCAGATGTCAGCTTTGATTATCCTGTCGGCGGTTTTTATTCCGGTTATTACGCGATGATGGTCGTTCGCCATATGAAGGAGTTCGGAACGACGGTGGAACAGATGGCGCATGTCTCGGTGAAAAATCACATGAACGCCTATCACAACCCGTACGCGCAGAAGCGTCAGAAGTTGACGATCGGTGATGTGCGTGGGGCGCCGATCGTTGCCTGGCCGCTGACCCGTCTCGATATCTGCGTGATGAGTGACGGGGCCGCCTGTACGCTGATCGCCTCTGAGGAGGGGATTCGCAAACTTGAAAAGGCGACCGGGAAATCGGTCAACGCGGTCAAGATTACCGGAATCGGCCGCGGGACCGATGCGATGCGGATGTCCGATCGACCCCACAAGGAGGTTCCGCTCCTGCCCCATGAAAAGGCGGAGGATTACGTCGGCAAGCAGTTTGTCGGTGGAAAATTAAAGTATCCCGGGATCCATTCCTTCCGGGCCGGCCGGACCGCCTCGCTCCAGGCTTACAAGCATGCGGGAATTAAAGACCCGTTAAAAGAGATCGATTTTGTCGAGTTGCACGACGCCTATACCTCTTCTGAAATTCAGACCTACGAAGATATGGGGCTCTGCCGTTACGGCGAAGGGGGGGAGTTTGCGACATCGGGAAAAACATTTATGCCGGGGATCGAATACGGTCTCAAACTGAAAGACCAACCGGTCTGTCCGGTCAATCCGTCGGGCGGTCTGATCGCCTGTGGCCATCCGGTCGGTGCGACCGGCCTGATGCAGGCGGTTTTTGCGATGTGGCAGTTACAAGGGACGATCGGCAAGCATTTTGGTGACCCCAAGCTCCAGCTCAAGAATCCGAAGCGGGGGGCGATTCATTCGCATGCCGGGACGGGGACGTATGTGAGCGTGTCGATATTGGAGAAGAGTTAGGATGTTGATAAAGGCCCATCTACTTCGTTGTCCGTTTCGGTCGCGATCCTCACGTACGGTACAAGTACGCTCCGGTCGCGCCTCAACGGCCTGCCTCGTATCTGGGACCTTTCTCAACATCCTTTCTGCCGGCTTTTGTCCACAAACTGACAGGAGACTTTATGACAAAAAAAAGGATTCAAGAAGTGGTTGAAGAGACGGATGAGGGGACAATACTCTTTAATGTCCCGATGCCGCGGAATGTGGAGCTCCTGAAGGATCTTTCGCCGATCATCATCAAGCAGTCGTACCATATCGACTACATCCACAGTTACGGTCAGGACTCACCCTGGTTTGCGGGGCTTGCCAACAAACGTTTGCTTGGGACCCGATGCCAAAAATGTCGTTACGGTTTTGCGACCCCAAAGCTCTCCTGCATGGAGTGTGGTGGGGAGTGTGACTGGGTCGAGATGCCGCTGGAGGGAAAAGTTCACACCTTCACCGTCTGTGAATTCGGTTCCGAGGAATTTTTAAAAGAGACGCCGTTCCTGCTCTGTCTGGTCGAGTTTGAGGGGTTTAACACGCTTCTCTTGTCGCGCCTGATCGGTCTCGATCCAAAAGAAGCGACGCTGAACTGGGTCGGGATGAAGGTGAAGGCGAAATTCCGGCGGAATTCGAAGTTCAAACCGACGGATGTTTATTTTGTGCCGGCCTAGTTGATTCGGATTTTACCCGCCGCCTCCAGAATTTTACAGATCGACAAAATTGATTTTTTTGGTAAGCTTTATCCGGACTTAGACAAGGAGTGTTCTCGTGAAGAGCCATATTGAGATGAATCAGCAAGAAATCGCCGACTTTTGCCGAACGCGTCGTATCCGCAAGCTTTCGCTATTTGGTTCCGTCCTTCGGGATGATTTCAGTCCGGATAGCGATGTTGATGTTTTGGTTGAATTTGAAAAGAATGTTGCTGTCGGGTTTTTAAGCCTGGCCGGGATGGAGTTGGATCTTTCCAAAATTTTGGGAAGAAAAGTCGATTTAAGAACGCCCGCCGAGTTAAGCCGCTATTTTCGCCGTGAAGTCTTGCGAGAGGCACAGGTTCAATATGCACAGGGATGACAGGACGCGCCTCCGCCATATGTTGGATGCCGCCAAGGAAGCGATTGCCTTTACCAAAAACGAATCCCGAAATTCTTTGGATGCAAATCGAATGCTTGTTCTTTCCCTGGTCCGGCTGATCGAGATTCTCGGAGAGGCAGCCAATCAGGTTTCAAGGGAGTTTCAGGCAAAGAATTCGGGGATCCCATGGCCTCAAATCATTGCTATGAGAAATCGGCTGATTCATGCTTATTTTGATATAGATCTCGAACGGCTTTGGGATACGGTGAAAGAGGATCTCCCCCCACTTGTAAAACAGCTGGAGGAAATTCAGTAGTCTCTCCCCTTAACACTCCTGGCCAAGAGACTCAGTACCGTCTTGCGTAGATCTGCGGCCCCATTATCGAAATCTTTTCGCTCGCTGATAACACCTGCCAGTGCAGCCACTCGACCGATACCATCCGGAGAAGAGGTGGTCCTGACATAAAGCATCGCATCTTCCATGAGCGGCGTTGCGGCGAGTCTCCAATCTGTCACCTCAGCGAGGTATTTCTCTACCAGTCCTTGATACTTTTCTGGATCACAGGCCCGGTAGAGGTCCCGGAACGGACGCATCCCGTTATCAACCCCGGTTAATAGTTTCTGTTCCCAGTCGGCAACAAATCGTGCCCTTGCCGCATCATCAAGATTTCCTGTGTAGATACCTCGGAGTGTCGGACCAAACTTTGCCCAATCCTCCCCCTTAAAGACAAGGGGGGCCTGCTCCAGAACCGTTTTCGCGAGATCGCTTCGGTGGGCGATCAAGACGTTGAGCTCTGCCGGACCCCAGTCAAAGAGACGAAGAGACTCGAGTGTCTTGTTTATATCCGCTTTCTGGAAGAGGTCGGGTTTGTCTGTTATTGCCCGACGCATTAGAAATCCCATTCTTGTATCTTTCAAACCTTTCTCCAGGATCGCTCGGCCATCCTGTTGTGTAAGCCAATGTGGAAATAGAAGATCATCAAAAGGGGGTGCAAAAAAAACAGGTTTTTCTTTTCCAATTTCGATAAGTGCTGTGTGGGCTGACAGATTTCCTCCTCTCGCCTTGAAATAGAGATCGGAAAACGCCGATCGTTCTCCAGCCATCGCTCTTTCCAAAAGACCTAATATAGAAAAATGGGTATAACCGAGACCCAGGGCAAAAGATGCTAGCTGTAAACCGATAGGAACAAAATCCAATAGTTTAACTGGATCCTCATCTCTATATTTTCTATCATCTTGACGGGCTATCCTGAGTATACGCCAGACATCCTGTTGGTGAATGACTGACAGTCCGCAGAGTATCTGGATGAGGCAGAGTGGGAGGCCAATTTTTGCCGTGGTTCTTGCTAAGCTGAAATTTTCACGACGGAGAGAGAAAAAATGGAGTCCTGTAAGCCCACCGGAGATGACCCCGAAGAGATTAAAAAAGAGTTTCTTCTGGTATTTTTCAGGCTCATCGGTGTTGCGGATCTTCTCCAAGGAGATACAGGAACTGGCGAGTTCCCATCCCCCTAAGCCGAGCCCCATTACCATCCAAATCTGTTGTCCCATGGGTACCTTATAGCACTTTCATCGCGCTAAGGTTCATTTTGGTTGCGGAGAAAAGGTATAGAGTGATGAGATTTTGACTTTGGCTCCTTTTAGAGATACAGACCTTCCTCCATGGCGGTTCAGATCTCTTTTCAAAAAATCCTAGTTTCCCTTTCCAAGGCGAAGGTTCGTTATCTCGTTGCGGGAGGGGTCGCGATGAATATCCTTGGCATGGAACGAGCCACTTATGACCTCGATCTAATCGTCTTCCTTGAAAGAAGTAATATTCTGAAATTTACCGGTGTTATGACGAAGTTGGGCTATCGGCCTAAGGTTCCTGTCAAGGCAGGGGATTTTGCTAATGAGAAGTTACGCGAACAGTGGATTCAGGAGAAGAACATGGTGGTCTTTAGTTTTTTTGACCCAAAGAGTCCCTTCGAGGTTATCGATGTTTTTGTCTATCACCCTCGACCTTTTGCAGAGATGTACAAGGCGGGAAAGAAAGGGAAGATTTTTGGTCAAAAGATTAGAGCAGCGAGTGTTAAGGACATGTTATTTATGAAAAGGAAGGCGGGACGACCTAAGGACCAGGTTGACATCCGGTTTCTGGAGGCTATCATTAGAAAACAGGAGGATTAGATTGAAAAAGGATTTTCTGACGATCCCTAAAATTCCATTTTCTGATGATGAGTGGAAGGCAAGCCGGAGGTATCTACGACTTCCGCTTCAGAAAAAGCTTGCCCTTCTCGACCGTATGAGATCACTCATGTTCGATCTCTGGAAGGAGAACCCATCGATTCGTCGGGATTACGAGAAGTGTCAGAAGTTGTTCAAGTAACCTCCCTTGCTTCTCTTGCCCACTTCCCCTAGGTGTTTGACCCCATGAAGGTTTACCTCGACTACAACGCCACCACGCCCCTTGCCGATGAGGCACGGATCGCAATGGAGCCGTATCTCAATGGCAAGTTTGGGAACCCCTCCAGCTTGCATTGGGCGGGGCAGGAGGCGCGGAAGGGGCTCGATGAGGCTCGGGCGGAGGTCGCCAAGATTTTTCATGTCGGTGAAGGGGAAATCTATTTCACCAGCGGCGGGACCGAGGCGGCAAATCTAGCCCTAAACGGGATTCTGATGACCAGAAAGTACCGGTTACTTTCTGGTAAACCTCATGTTATTGCCTCTCCCATTGAACATCACTCTGTCCTGGAACCGATTCAGGTTTTGGAAAAGAGGGGGGAGCTCTCGGTCAGTTGGTTAACCGTCGATGCCGCCGGTCAGATCGACCCCGATGAGGTGAGAAAGTTGATTCATCCGGAGACCGCTTTGATCGCGATGATGTTTGCCAACAACGAAATCGGCAATATCTACCCCATCACGGCGGTCGGTCGAATCGCACGAGAACATAAAATCCCGTTCTTTTGCGATGGAGTTCAGGCGGTCGGAAAACTACCGATCGATCTGACCCTGCTGCCAATTGATCTCTTCTCTTTCTCAGCCCACAAGTTTTATGGTCCGAAGGGGGTCGGTGGCCTTTTTGCGCGGAAGGGGACTCGGCTAGAGTCTTTACTCGTTGGTGGGAGTCAGGAGCGGGGGAAGCGAGGGGGGACCGAGAATCTTGCCGGGATCGTCGGTCTTGCGGGGGCCCTAAAGAAGGTTTATGGAGAGCTGGAAATTGAGATGAGACGAGAGGCCGGTTTGAGAGATCGCCTGCAGGAAATGCTGCTTTGTATTCCAGGGGCGAAGGTTTATGGAGACCCGCAAAGTCGGGTAGGTAACACCCTCAGTATCGGTTTTGAAGGGATTGCGAGTGAAATGATTTTGGTGGCGATGGACCGTGAGGGGATTGCCGCCTCAAATGGCGCTGCTTGTGTCTCGGGTGCGCTGGAACCGTCGCATGTCTTGCTGGCGATGGGCTGTTCGCAGCTCGAGGCAAAAGGGGCGGTCCGTTTTTCCATTGGGAGAGAGACGACCGAAGAAGAGATAGAATATGTCGGTAAAATTTTACCAAATGTGGTTAATCGGTTGCGGAATCACGTCGGATTTACTCCGCGTGATTCCGCCACGCTAGGGGGTTCGGGGGAGACGTCCGCGTAGCGGTCCCCCGGTATGATGATGAGGTTAAGAGAGTGACGGTTCTCCAGAAAAACAGGGTCGTTGTTGCGATGAGCGGAGGGGTCGATTCCTCCGTCGCTGCCTTGTTGTTAAAGGAACAAGGGCTTGAGGTGATCGGGATCTCGATGAAGACGCATGAAGGAAATGGGGATGACAATTCGAGATCGCAAACCTGTTGTACGGCCCAAGATCTCCAGGATGCGAGGCAGGTCTGTCAACAGCTCGACCTCCCTTTTTATCCGCTGAACTTCAAGGATGAGTTTCGGGAGAATGTGATGCAGTATTTCGCCTCGGAATACGGACAAGGGAGGACGCCGAATCCCTGTGTGCTTTGTAATGACAAGCTCAAGTTTTCTTCACTGCTCGAGAAGGCCCGTCAGCTCGGGGCTTATTATGTGGCGACCGGACATTACGTGCGCAAATCGAGAGACTCCAATGGTCGCTATCACCTGATGAAGGCGAGGGATCTTAATAAGGATCAGTCGTATTTCCTCTTCGGTCTCGATCAACAACAGCTGGAGCATATCCTCTTTCCCGTGGGACGCTATATGAAGGAAGAGGTGAGGGGGCTTGCCGAGAAGGCTGGACTCAAGGTCTCTCAGAAGCCGGAGAGTCAGGAGATCTGTTTTGTCACGACCGGGCATTATTCTGACTTTATTAGCAATAACTTCCCTCAGTACCGGGGGAAACGAGGGATGATCGTTGATCGTGAGGGACATGTCTTGGGAGAGCATGACGGGATTCATGCCTTCACGATCGGACAACGGCGTGGTCTTGGGGTTTCTGCGGCCGAGAGACTGTATGTCACGGGGATTCTCCCTGAGGAAAACAAGGTGGTTCTGGGTCCTCAGGAGGCGCTCATGAAAAACAGCATTTTGGTGAAGGAGGTCAGGTGGGTTCAGAGAGACCAGATTTCTGTTGGGACAGCAGTCGAAACCCAGATTCGCTATCGTCACCCCCCAACCCCTTCTGTGATCAGTCGTCTGGAGGGTTCGATGGCGTTGATTGATTTCAAGAGACCGGATGGGGCGATCACTCCGGGACAGGTGGCGGTCTTTTATCGCGGAGAAGAGTTGCTCGGAGGAGGTTGGATTGAAAAAGGGATTGATTGAACTTTCGTCGGAAGAAAAAAGAAGGCTTAAGGAACTGGAGAAGGCATTCGGTCACACCTTCAGGAATAAAGATCTCCTGAGGCGCGCGTTGACCCATCGTTCTTATGCGAATGAAAAGCGTCTTCCGCAGGAAGAGCATAATGAGCGCCTCGAATTTCTGGGGGATGCCGTTTTGGAGCTCTCGATCAGTGAATTTCTCATGAAGCGCTTTCAAGATTATTCGGAAGGCAAATTATCAAAACTTCGCGCCGCGATTGTGAATGAAGGGCAGCTTGCGGAGATCGCGAAGGCGCTCAAGTTAGGGGATTATCTTTACTTGGGTCATGGGGAGGAACAATCACAGGGACGAACGAAGAACTCCCTGCTGGCGGATGCGTTTGAGGCCTTATTGGGTGCCACGTATCTCGACAAAGGTTATAAGAAGGCGGCGCAGATTGTTGAGAGGCATTATGAAAAGCTTTTGAGCAGCTCCCCGCTCGAGGAATTTTATCGTGATTATAAAACAGACCTCCAGGAAAAGGCCCAAGCGCTTTTTCGGGCTATTCCAAGATACAAACTAGCGGGGGAAGAGGGGCCGGATCACGAAAAGATTTTTAAGGTTGAACTCTTCATCCGGGAGCATCTGATGGGAAAAGGGATCGGTCGCAGTAAAAAAGAGGCGGAACAACACGCTGCCCAGGAAGCATTGGATAAGTTGTGAGCCGCTCTTTTAAATCAGGCTACATTGCGATCGTTGGTCGTCCGAATGTCGGGAAATCGACCCTCCTGAATGCCTTTCTCGGCCAGAAGATCGCCGCCGTTTGTGACAAGCCCCAAACCACACGCCACAGGATCCTCGGGATCAAGACGACGGCCGAAGGCCAGATGCTTTTTGTCGATATGCCCGGGATCCATCGTCCTCACAAGAGCCTCAATGAGTATATGATGGATGTGGCGCGCGCCGCCCTCGACGAGGTCGACCTTTTTCTTTTCGTTGTCGAACCTTCGAAAAAGACCCTTCACAACGACCACCAGGTCTTTGAGATGATTCAACATCGAAAGAAACCGATTTTTCTTGTAATCAACAAGACAGATCACACCTCTCGCGACGCCCTGTTGCCGATTATCGAGTCGTATCATCAGGAATTTCATCCGGATGAGATCTTTCCGATTTCAGCAACACGTCAAAAGGGTCTTGAGGCCTTGGAGAAAGAGATATTGAAGAAGCTTCCCGAAGGGCCGCTTTATTTTCCTGAGGATCAGGTGAGTGATCTCCCGGACCGATTTATCGTCGCCGAAATGATTCGGGAGAAGATAACGGCGCTAACACGCGAAGAGGTCCCTTATTCCGTGACGGTCCAGATTGAGTCGTATCAGGAACCAAAAGAGGGAGATTCGAAGAAGCTTGTCAGGATCCAAGCTGCCATCATTGTTGAAAAAGATTCGCAGAAGGGGATTTTGATCGGGAAGAAGGGGGAGATGATCAAGAAAATTGGTACCGAAGCGAGAATCGAAGTTGAGAAACACCTCGGCCTCAAGGTTTTTCTCGAACTGTTTGTCCGCGTCGAGGAGAATTGGACGAAGGATCCGAAGAAGGTGAAGGAGTTGGCGTATTAGGCCCTCAGAATCAGTTGTTCCGTCGTTTTCCAATCAATGCACTTGTCGGTCACCGAGACGCCGTATTTCAATTGTCCGATCTCCTTCAGATCCGGCGGGATTGATTGATTCCCCTCGAAGAGGTTCGATTCCAGCATCATGCCGATGATCGATGAATTTCCCTCCTTCACCTGCTTCATCGTTTCCTGAAACACAATCGGTTGGCGTTTGGGATCTTTTTTTGAGTTTCCATGACTGCAGTCGATCATGATCTCCTGACGGAGTCCCGCCTCCTTCAGCGCCTTTTCGCAGAGCGAGACACTTTCCGGATCATAGTTCGGATGCTTCCCTCCACGAAGAACAATATGACCGTAACGATTCCCCTTTGTCTTGAAGATCGAGGTCCGTCCTTGCATGTCGATACCGAGGAAGTGATGTGACGTGAGCGCCGATTTCATCGCATCGATCGCGACCTGGATGTTGCCGTCGGTTCCGTTTTTGAAGCCGACCGGCATTGAGAGGCCGCTTGCCATCTCGCGGTGAGTTTGCGATTCGATCGTCCGCGCGCCGATCGCCGACCAGCAGATCAGATCGGAGATGTATTGCGGGACGATAGGATCGAGCGCCTCGGTTCCGGTTGCAAGTCCCGTTTCCGTGATGTCGAGCAGCAACCTTCGGGCCTTTTTAAGTCCTTCCTCAATATGAAACGAATCATCCATGAAAGGGTCGTTAATGAGCCCCTTCCAGCCGATCGTGGTCCGCGGTTTTTCGAAATAAACCCGCATCACAATAAAAATTTTCCCCTTTACCCGATCGGCCAGCGATTTGAGTTGTCTCGCATATTCAAGGGCTGCCTTCGGGTCATGGATCGAACAGGGACCGACGACGAGCATGAGTCGCTTGTCCTTCCGATCCAGGATGTTTTGGATCGTTTCTCTTCCCTCGAGGACTGTTTTGAAGCTCTTCTCTGAAACCGGAAAGAGTTTGAGGATCTCTTCCGGTGTCGGAAGCGGAGTTGAGCGGGCGATGTTTGTATTAACAATTTTCTTCTCGTTCGATGGCATCGGGGGCAGTATACGGTTTCCCAAACTTCTTGCAACTAGTAGTCGAAATCGTTAGTGACAATTTCTATGCGATTTTCCCAATCATTTATTCCCACGTTGAGAGAGGCACCGGCTGATGCCGAAGTGATCAGCCATCAACTCATGTTGCGTGCCGGGATGATTCGAAAGGTCGCCTCTGGCATTTACAATTATCTTCCCCTCGGGCTTCGTGTGATTCAGAAGGTCGAGCAGATCATCCGGGAAGAGATGAATGCGGCGGGGGCTCAGGAGCTCCTCATGCCGATGGTTCAGCCGAAGGAGCTTTGGGAGGAGTCAGGGCGTTGGGCAGAGTACGGAAAAGAATTGCTTCGTTTGAAAGACCGCCATGAGCGCGACTTTTGTTTGGGGCCGACGCACGAGGAAGTGATTACCACATTAGTCAAAAATGAGGTCCGCTCCTATCGGCAGCTTCCCGTCATGCTCTACCAGATCCAGACAAAATTTCGGGACGAGATCCGTCCCCGCTTTGGACTCATGCGAGGTCGTGAGTTTATGATGAAGGATTGCTACAGCTTCGATCGGGATGAGAAAGGGGCGAAAGAGAATTATGAGAAGATGTTTCAGGCGTATAAAAGGATATTTAGTCGATGCGGCGTTGATTTTCGACCGGTCGAGGCGGGAACGGGCCTCATTGGGGGAACACTTTCCCATGAATTTCATGTCTTGGCCTCTTCGGGGGAAGATGAGGTCTTCAGTTGTTCACAATGTGACTATGCGGGGAGCTCTGAAAAAGTTCCTGAAAATAGGAAATGCCCGAAATGCCAATCCGTTTTGAAAAGTTTCCGCGGGATTGAGGTCGGACAGGTTTTTTATCTCGGGACAAAATATTCGAAGGCGCTTCGGGCCGTTTATCTCGACACTGAGGGAAAGGAACAGCTGATTGAGATGGGGTGTTATGGGATCGGTGTCGGTCGGACTGCGGCTGCGGCGATTGAGCAGAACCATGATGATCAGGGGATCATTTGGCCACTTCCGATTGCGCCGTACGCTGTTGAGATTATCCCGCTTGGCAAAGAGAATCCGGAGGTGAAGGAGCTGGCCGAGAAATTTTATAACGAACTTCAAAGAGAGAGAGTCGATGTCCTGCTCGATGATCGCGATGAATCACCTGGTGTAAAATTTAAAGATGCCGACCTGATCGGGATTCCATGGCGAATCCAGATAGGTCAGAAGGGGCTTGCGAAGGGGGAGGTGGAGATCAAGTGTCGCAAGACAGGAGAGACGACCTTCATCAAAAAGGAAGAAGCGGTTGCCCGAATAAAGGAAAAGGTTTTGTGACAGAGGATCGTTTGATCGTCGCCCTTGATCTCCCAACGCTTGAAAAAGCGCGGGAGATGGTTCGACTCCTCAAGCCTGTTGTGAAAATATTTAAAATTGGACTCCGACTTTTTACCGCTTCTGGACCGAAAGTGGTCGAGATGGTCCACGCAGAGGGAGGCAAGGTTTTTCTCGATCTCAAATTTCACGATATTCCGAATACCGTTGCTCAGGCGTGTGAGTCGGCGGTTGCTCTGGGTGTCTCGATGCTGAATGTTCATGCCTCAGGTGGTGCCGAGATGCTGACGGCAGCGGCCACTGCAGTGAAGGGTCGTGCCAAACTGATCGGTGTCACGGTACTCACAAGCCAGCAGGTTTCGACACCGGATGACGTTCTTCGTCTTGCGTTGCTTTGTCGCGAGTCTGGTTTGGATGGGGTTGTTTGTTCTCCAAGGGAGACCTCTCAGGTCAGGGAGAAATTGGGAAAAGGTTTTCTCATTCTCACACCCGGGATTCGTCCCGCAGGATATAAAGGTGGGGACGATCAGAAAAGGATAGATACTCCTCAAAATGCAATCCGAGCCGGTTCTAATTTTTTGGTCATTGGGAGACCCATTCTCCAATCAGCGGATCCAATCGCCACTGTTCGGGAAATTCTTCAAGAGATCGTTACCATCTAATCCCTGACAGCCAGACTGCCTGCCCTCGGAAATCTTGCTCAAAGGTCCTGCGAAACTCGCCCGGCATCATCAAACGATTTTCCTCCGGTCCAAGGCTTCCCTGCGGAAAATCGTTTGGTTTAAATGTAGGTCTCAGACAGGTTCTCGGACCTTTTCGCGAGAATTCCCTCGCGGCAGTCTGGCCAGATACATCCCCAACTAGGGGATCCAACTCCCCACCTGAATCCTTGCTCTTGGCACGGCATACTATAAAAGCACAATAATTTCAAATATTTACAAATACTTTTTGGCACGGTTTTTTTGGAAGGGAGTATGCATGTAACCCTTATCAGGAGGTCGTATGAATGAGCCCAATGTTCCAGAGAAAGAGAATCTAGAGCTTGTCCTGGTGACCGCCTCGATGAACCATGAGTATGCCAAGAAGGAATACGAAAAGACGCAGTCATTTCATCGCAGAGAGGAACTGATGGCGCGAATGTCTCATCTTAAAAGCCTCTATTTTAATGTAAGACAGGCCCTTGCCGAGACCCAACCGATTCGCCTTGCCGAGATTGAGGAAGAACTTCGGCTTCAAAAAGAGCAGGTTTTTCCTGAATATCTCGTTTAAGTTTCAATAAGTTGACAACTTAAGGAAGTTTCATCAAAAGGGAGTGGTGTCCGATATTATTTTTGGGTGCCATGCCGTTTTTCATGCCTTGAAGGCAAGGCGTCGCCGTCTTCTCAAGGTTTCTCTCTTAAGAGAAGAGGGGTCTCTCGAGCAGGAAGCAATTCTAAGGCTTGCCCAAGAGAATCTGGTTCCTATTGAAAGATCGAACAAGTCTTTTTTTGCCTGTTATACCCAGTTTTCCCATCAAGGAATCATTGCGGAGGCAGAGGTTTATCCATTTGTAAATATTGATGAAATTTATCGAGAAGATCTCCTTCTCTTATGTGATGGTATCCAGGACCCTCAAAATTTGGGGGCCCTCTGTCGTACAGCTCTATTGATGGGGGTAGGTGGAGTTGTTTTAACAGAACATGGCTCTGTTTCTATAACCCCAGCGGTTTGCAAGGCGGCAGCAGGTGCGGTGGAGTATCTCAAATTGGTCACAGTCTCGAGCCTACCCAAGGTGATTAATCTCTTGAAAGAAAATAACTTTTGGATCTATGGGGCTGACAGTACTGCTTCAAAATCTCTCTACGACGAGGCCTTTCCTGAAAAGGTTGTCTTGGTTATTGGAGGCGAGGGGAGTGGGCTTTCTCGCCTTACAAAGGAACGCTGCGACATTCTTCTCAAGATACCAATGCCAAACCCTGTTTTGGGATCTTTGAATGCCTCAGTCGCCGGCGCGATCGTCCTTGGTGAGATTTCAAGGCAAAAACAGCAAAAATCGTCAAGAACCTCTTGACTTTAAAGAGCAAAATCTCTATAAACTTTCGACTTTTTTCCCGAGACCCCGCCAGGGGTGTGGGAACCTTTTTTGAGGAGAGGAATTTAGTTTTTTAAGATTTATGAATAGCGAGTGAGGAGACGATTGTGCTGGCGTAGCTCAGCGGTAGAGCAGCGGTTTTGTAAACCGCAGGTCGTCGGTTCAATCCCGACCGCCAGCTAAAAATCGGCGCTGCCGGTTTTTCCTCTATTTTCTAGAGCCATTTTTGAAACGGCACTGGAAAATAGAAAATCGAAAGTGGAGGGAAAGTTTGGTTGGCGCCAAATTTTCGGAGGGGTGCCCGAGTGGCCAAAGGGAGCAGACTGTAAATCTGCCGGCGTTTGCCTTCGGAGGTTCGAATCCTCCCCCCTCCATGCGGGAGTAGCTCAGGGGTAGAGCATCAGCCTTCCAAGCTGAGGGTCGCGGGTTCAAATCCCGTCTCCCGCTTTAGAAAGTGCCCCTGTAGCTCAGTTGGCAGAGCATCTCCATGGTAAGGAGAAGGTCACCGGTTCGATTCCGGTCGGGGGCTCATAGGATTTTGAGTGAGATTGAGTGAGAAAGAATTGAGTTAGGGTTGTTTTAGAAAAAGGAGGTCATCACGTATGTCGAAGGCAAAATTTGATCGTACGAAGCCGCATGTAAACGTCGGGACGATCGGGCATGTAGATCATGGGAAGACGACATTAACGGCGGCGATCACGAAGGTG
>JACPAK010000010.1 GCA_016180845.1 Deltaproteobacteria bacterium | reverse complement strand
GGAGGCGGAGAGAACCGAGTCATCAGCAGACTCTCCGAAACAATCAGCCGAACTGTCGGCCGATACACCAGAGGAAGGATCGGAGCCTTTTGAACCGAGGCAGGAGGGGAAAAACATGAGGGATAACGAGAGGATTAAAAAAAGAATAGATACCCTTGCAGTGCTCACTAGATACCCATCGTAGAGGAGAATTGGTGAAATATCAATGAAGAAGAGGCAAAACCGCCTACTCTTCCCCAAAACCATTCTGAATTAGTGTTCCCAGCTCTGCCAGCGCCTGGGGGGCATCGTGGCCATCCGCCGTGATATGGATTTCGGATCCCCGTCCCGCTGCCAGCATCAGGATTCCCATGATGCTTTTCCCATTCACCTCATGGGCCCCTTTTTTCACCATAATATTGGCCCTAAACTTTGAGGCGGTTTTAACAAAGAGGGCCGCTGCCCGAGCGTGAAGACCGAGCTCATTTTTGACCTTGAACGCATGGGAGGCGGTATTAGTCGCTGCTCCCTTGTTGGAGGACTTCTGTTGCCCGTGCGATGTTTTTTTGGCCATATCGTTTAATGAAATCAGCAGTTTCTATTAAAGACCTGTTCTCCTGGATAGTTGCCAGTTTAATAATCATCGGGAGGTTGACCCCCGTCACAACCTCAATTTTACCCTCTTCCAGAAAGGAAAGGCAAAGGTTGGAAGGAGTCCCTCCAAACATATCTGACAAGAGAAGAACCCCATGTCCACGATCGGCACGCTGGACCGCCTGTTCAATTTTTCGGCGCATCTGCTCGACATCCTCGTTTTGTTCCAGGGCAACGCTATAAAGCGGGAGATCTTCCCGAACAATGGAGAGGACTGCACGGACCATCTCTTCTCCAATTTTCCCATGAGTCACAACCACTGTCCCGACCATCTAGTCTCCTCCCGAAGATCGTGTCATATCACGATGCGTAATCGTAACGTGAGATCCCCATCGTATCAAGTCTCTTCCGACCCGATCGGCAATCACGACGGAACGATGACGTCCGCCAGTACATCCAAAAGCGATTGTGAGATGCGCTTTGCCCTCCTTTAAGTAGGATTTCAAGAGAAAGCGCAAGGTTTTCTGAAGGATCTTCAAAAAATCCCGGGTTTCTTTTTTCTCGAGGACATACCTTTTCACCTTCGGGTTTTCGCCGGGCAGGGCTCCAAGTTTTGGGACAAAATGGGGATTGGAAAGAAAACGGACATCAAAGATGAGGTCGGCTTCCGTTGGCAGTCCGAAGTGGTATCCGAAAGAGAGTACCTGGATGGAAAGTGCGGAAGTCATTGCAGGGAGCCTCAGGCATTGCAACACGGTCTTTTTCAAGATGTGAGTGGAAAGGGCTGAGGTATCGATAAAATGAGTTGCCCTATCCCGGATGGGGCGCAGGAGCTTTCTTTCCTTTTGCACACCGACAAGGACCTGTCCTCGAGGGGCGAGGGGATGACGGCGACGGGTTTCTGAAAATCGTCTGAGAAGAATTTCATCGCGTGCATCGAGAAAAAGGATACGAACTTTGAGTTGCTCACGTTTGAGAAGTTGATGGTATTTTGGAAAGTGTTTCAGGAATTCGGTATCCCTCGCATCCATCACGAGGGCAACTTTTTGATCATGCGGGTAGTCGGTTTGACTTATGAACAGATCCAGAAATTTTGGAAGGAGTTTACCGGGGAAATTATCAATAGCGAAATAGCCGCTATCTTCCAGGACATGAAGGGTCGTTGATTTCCCTGCCCCGGAGAGTCCTGAGATAATTAAAATTTCTTTCCTGGGTTGACTGGAGGTCATTCAGCAAGATCTCGCAAGGTGGCGTGCTCCCCCTCAGAATCCGACAACAAAAGTTTTTTTGTCAACTTTGCCTGAAACTCGCGTGCGGAGTGAACGCCCTTGACTTTCAGGAGTTGGTTGCGGGCTGCCACTTCAATAACGGATGTCAGACTACGTCCTGGACTCACAGGAATACGGAGCAGGGGAATTTTGATCCCCAAACATTCATAAGACTGTTCGTCAATCCCCAAACGGTCGTACTCTTCCTTTGATTTCCATTCGATCAGTTTAATGGCGAGCTCGACAAGTTTTTGATCACGCACAGAGGCGACGCCAAAGAGGTCTTTGATATTGATGATCCCCAAACCACGGATTTCCATGTGATACTTTGTGAGCTCGCTGGCAAAACCATAGAGGGAATGAGGTGCTTTTTTTCGGATATGAACGATATCGTCCGCTACGAGACGATGTCCCTTCATGACGAGTTCAAGCGCGCATTCGCTCTTCCCAATTCCGCTCTTTCCCATCAGCAGGATGCCGATCCCAAAAACATCGATAAGTCCTGCATGGAGGGAGGTCGATTCTGTTAATTTTTCCTCCAGGCAATTGGTCACTCGAGTGACGAAGGAAGAGGTAGCCAAATCAGTTTCCAAAACAGGGATCCCGCGTCGATCCGCTTCATTCAGGAGGAGCGAAGGGGTCCTGTTGCCGTGGGTAATCACAATACAGGAAAGATCGACTTTGCCGAGCTGACGGGCCGCCTTTCTTAACTGATCCCTTGAGAGGCTTTTTAAATAATTGATTTCGAGAGTTCCCAGGACCTGAATGCGGCCGGGATGGAGGCTAGCGGTGTGTCCTGTGAGGGCGAGGCCTGGTTTTTGAATGCGGGGAATTGTAATCTTTTTCGAGAGGCCTTTTCGACCTCTGACTAATCGAAGGCCGAGATGATTGTCTTTGTCAGTCAGCAGATCACGTATGGAAAGGGCATTCATTTAGAATTCAGCTTTACGATTTTTCGTCTTCTTCGATGATGTATTGATAGAGTTGCTGTTCGTCCTTGGCCTCTAGCAGCTTATTGCGGAAATGAACATCTTTTAAAAGACGGGAGAGGCGGGCCAGGGCTTTCAGGTGGAGGCTTGCTGCGTTTTCAGGGGCAAGTAGAACAAAGAAAAGATGCGCCGGTTTTGAATCCTGAGAGTCAAAAGGGATACCGGGGAGACTGCGTCCAAAAGCGGTGGTGATTTGGGTTAATTGTGAAATTTTTCCGTGTGGTATAGCGACCCCATTACCAATTCCTGTGCTACCAAGTTTTTCTCTTTCAATCAGAATACGAGTAATCCCTTCTGGAGAAATATCGGGAATCTGACGGCAGAGGAGCGAAGCCATCTCAACAAGAACATTTTCCTTAGAGGTTGCTTTCAGGGAAGAGATAATCGCATCTTTTGCCAAAATCTGTTTTATTTTCATGTGAGGTCTCTTGCTATCGGATTAGAGATAAAAAAGCAATGGTCTAGTGATGGTGTGACTTGATCTTCTCTTTTAGCTTTCTCAGTTGTCGCTCGAGCTTATGAAGGACGATATCCAGAGATCGATACATATCGTGACTTCCTTCTTTTGCGTAAAGGGTATGATTATTTTCTGAAAGGGTGATCTCAGCGACATGCCTTGATTTCTCCACTGTGAGAATCACATGGGCCTGTATCGCCTTCATAAAATACTTGCTCAGCTTTTTTATCTTCTCATCGATATGTTGTTTTATAGCGGGCGAAGGATCGCTGTGCCGAAAAGTAACGGTTGTTTCCATAACAAACCTCCTAAAAAATTAAAGAACTTGTCTTCTTCGAGAAGAGGGTGAAATTCCGAGCAGCTCTCGATATTTTGCAATAGTCCGTCGAGAAATCTTGACCTCTTGTTTCTGGAGCATTTCGGCGATCTGCTGATCGGACAGTGGATGCCGCGCATCTTCTTTTTCTATCATTTGACGAATAGTCGCCTTGATGCTTTCAGAAGTCACTCCATCACCCGAGTTTGTCGGAAGACGGTTATTAAAAAAGAATTTCAGTTCAAAAAGTCCGCGTGGCGTCTGAACGTATTTGTTTGTCGTGACGCGAGAAATGGTGGACTCATGCATTTGGATATCCTGTGCGACATCTCGCAGGATCATTGGTTTCAATTGGGAGACACCGTTCTCCAGAAAACCACGTTGAAACTTGATGATCGAATGGGTCACCTTATAAAGAGTCCGCTGTCGCTGATGAATGCTGCGTATTAACCACATCGCGGAGCGGAGCTTGTCCTGGATATATTCCTTGGTCTGGGAGGTCGTCTCATTTTTGAAGAGGGCGTTGCGATAAAAAGAGCTGATTTGAAGTTTGGGGAGCCCATCGTCATTTAAAGAAACGATATAATCATTGCCGACCTTGTGGATATAGACATCCGGGATAATGTATTGGGGATTTTCTCCACCAAAAGGGCGTCCTGGTTTTGGTTCGAGCGTCGAAATAATATGGGCCAGTTCCCGGAGCTTTTCATTACTGATCCCGAGTCCCTTTGTGATCGCCCCGTAGTTTCTTTTTTCCAGATCTTCAAGGTGATGATCGATCAGTTGTTCGAGGAGGGCGGTCTCCCTTTCAAAAGGGGTAATCTGCAGTTTGAGGCACTCCTTGAGATCCCGAGCGCCGACGCCGGTAGGATCAAATTCCTGGATCATGCCCAAGACCTCTTCCACACGATCCAGAGGGAAATCGTTGTTATCGGAGATTTCCTGAAGGTTCCCCTGAAAGTAGCCGTCGTCATTGATGTTCCCAATAATATCCTCGGCAATCAGGGTTTCATCCTCGGTCATGTCCGAGAGGTGAAGTTGCCATAACAGATGGTCTTGAAGCGTCATGGAGGGAGCCGATTTATTCTCATAGGAGGGCATCTCATCCGGAAATTCTCCATTGCCACGGCGAGGCTCCGATTCAGCGGCATTATAAGTGCCCAAATAGTTTTCCCAGTCGAAGTTGGTCGGTTCTTTCATCTCTCCATCACGTGTCCCGACCTCGGCTGTCTTTTGCTCCTTGTCGTGCACATCATGGGTTAGGTTGGCTGGTTCCGTGACTGAAACCTCCTCTTCGGGGCGTGCTTCCTGCTCAAGCTGCTCTTCGAGGATCGGATTTTCAGTCAATTCGTGCTGGATCAGGTTTTCCAGTTCGAGGCGAGAGAGTTGAAGAAGCTTGATCGCTTGTTGTAACTGGGGGGTGATAACAAGTTGCTGCGCTAATCTCAGGGACTGCTTGATCTCTAATGCCATTCCAGCTTCCCTTCCAAGGTGCAATAATAAGTCTCGCGAGATCCCAAGTCAAGAAACATGACGAGATTTTAGAAAGACTTTTTCAGTCGGCTCTTTATGATCTTGACTTTTTGGTGACTTTTTTGGTGCTGTTTTTGGTGCACAACTTTTCTGGTCCAGAATCGATAACCAAGATGTGTCTCTTGATAAGAATTATTAAAAAGGGGGGTTCCAAATGAGTCGACTTTTAACAGTCTTGGCCGCGGTAGGGGCGTCATTGGCCTGGGCCTGTGGTGGCAGAGGGGCTGAGGATCAATGTGCTGAAGGGGATCGGGAGTGTTTAAACAATCAATATTATGACAATTGTGAAGAGATTCAGGCGCGGATAGCGGGGAGTTACAGGCCCAACGGCTATGATATAGGCCCCCCTCCCGCGTGGGATGATCAGTGGATTGAAGATCCCCCGATGGATCTGGCAAGGCTCAAACAGATGACTGACGCCGGGCAGTGTACACGAACAGTTTTTTGGAGATCACCGATCGATAAGGACCAGAAATGCTTCTCAACAGTGACCTATCAGCTCAATGATGATAATCCGCAGGGGTTCGATATCCTTGATTTTGAAAGGACCGAGGCAGAGGCCTGCAGTTTTATTCCTTCCCGCTAGCGTCTTGACCAAGGTTTATTAAGGCTCATCTCTTCCTTGGATGTAACGTAGGTATTGAGCGTTAAAATCATTGAAACGGTTTGGGCATCGAGCGGCAGTTTCAGGCGGATAGCCGGTATAACCGGGCGATCCACTGCAACGTTCAAAAAAGTATCCGGGTGCCCAAGGGGTTTCGGTACTATTCATGATCGTTCGTGGGATATTTCTCTGGGCTGCGACAAAATCCGGTTCAAACGGATCATGACTGAGGCAGATCGGATTACCATAACCATCAAGCACCTCTATTCCTTCAAGGCATGTTCCATACAGATGCTCATTACTGACAAGCCCTGCTGCATGAGCAATTTCATGGGCCGCTGAATTGCCGAGTATCCTCGCCATATCCTGAACCCGATTGTCGCTACCATCAGCCAAGGTCAAAAACCCACCATCGAAGGCGGCGTCGATCGCGGCAGCCATCGAGGGGACATAAATATTACAGGCCCCACCTGACAGGTCCGAATTGAGCCAATCAAAGGCGCAATCACCTAAATAACGTCCATAGGCCAAACAGATATCATTGTTGATCGGAGAACAGATATCATCCGTAACCTCTGCCTCCGGAATCCCAAAAATTGTTGCACATTCTTCTACCGTAGGCTCCCACAATATACAGGGAACCATCTGCACAACCTGCACGTTATCAGGGAACTCATAATAGTTATAGGTGACATCGATATCGGTATAAGTAGCTGTTTCATATTCATCGATGATCGTCTCGATTGAGGAGGGGGCTTCCCAAATTTCCACTCTCAGTGGCCAAAATGGATCATAGGCCCAGGCATAACGGGCGAGAAAATTTCGTTCGGTTTCGATCTTTGCCATATCTGCGGTAATTGCTAGACGAACCCAATACTCTATTGCCGGATCGAATGTCCCAATAATGGATGTAGTACTACTCAGAGTATTTTTTAGAGAGCTATCCACCCAATCACCCCAGTAAGTTGTATAGGTCCCTTCCCAATTGAAAAAGATGTACTGTCGCCGGGCAGCTGTCAGATCCGTTCGATAGGTGGTCAACCGATAACGGGATGGTCTCAAGAGAGGTCTGAAACATTCAAACTGATAGAGTCCCTGTGAAGCGCCCGTGAATCCCAGGTTAAACTCAAAAAATCCATAGTCATCAGTTGTCGTTTCGTAAGGATAACTGATTCTTCCCGATGCAATATAATCACCATAATTTTCTCTGTAAAAGTTGGATTGACAGGGGAGTCCTCCCCAATCTTCATAGATATCAACAAGGGCGCCATCAGACCAGCGTCCCACCAGTCCAGTGAGGGTGAGAGAGTCTGTCGTTATCAGGAGATCCTCCTGGAGGGGTCGGAAGACCCAAGCCCGATCTATATCACATCCCTGAGAAAGGAGGAGAATTGTTGCGGCAGCATACGTTATTAAAAAGGAGCGCCTTTTCATGGCTTGTTTTTCTTCCCCTTCTGGAGCATCTGTCCCATTGTCTTGATCTGTCGAAATCGGCTGTTTGTTGCAATCTGGATCGCCTTGTCGGTCTGACTATTCTGAAGGAACGCCATGATGGCATGGCTCTGCCAGTATTTCTCGGCATCTGGTCTCATCGCGACTTGAAGAATTTGCGAATCGATATCGGGGCTCGTGTAATATCTCTTCAAGAAGCGGATCGCCTCTGGAACAACCTGAGGGTGTCCCGACTGGAGTTGGTAAAGCATCGCCCCTTTCAACCCCTCTTCGGCAGGGGTGATTATTTTTTTGGAGAGCTGCATTTCCAGTGATGTTATCGCCGCTTGTTGGATTCGAAAGCTGACCTTGCCGTTTTTGGCGGGAAACGGCCATCCTTGTGGTGAATCGGTAAGGAGTGAGACGAGGAGCTTTGATTTTCCCGATTGGATCCCCTTGCATCTCGTATAGTGTTGGGCGATCGAATCCCAGGTTTGATTTTTTTCAAATGATTCAAGATAATCGGAAGGAAGATTTTTAAGTTCATTGCTGATTTTTTCCACATACTGATCCATCAGATCGCATTGATTCGTCATGAAGAGGGCGTAGGCGAACTGTTCAAGGATGACGGTGGTTATTTTTTCAGGATGTTTTTCGAAATACCCTATCCCTTTTTTCACCGCTGCAGCATCACGGGCTAATCCCAGATGATATGGGATCAGCATCGTCACAAATTCGTTCGTGCTTTTTTCAAGCTCACTCAGCAGCCAGGAGGCGTTGTCAGGACATTTCAGTGAGGAACGGAGGTTCAGTTCGCCTTGATTGATGATATTCTTGTTCGCCTGATTAAAATCATTCTTGAGGAGATTGCAGAGAGGGCCGATATTTTTCTTCAGTTTGGAAACGTTGTCCGAAATGACTTTTAAAAGGGCATTAATATCGGCAACGGACTTTGTTTTTAAGACCTCCGCAACACAGCCGGGCAGATTTGGATTGTCCGTTTGTTTTTGGGCAATGAGGGCGCAGTGAGACGCCTTTAAGGCAGGGGTCTGAACTGATTTCATCGCGATAGCCGATTTTTGGAGGTTGTTTTTATTTTTAATAAATTCACGTAAGCCGGGACCGTCTTTTACAGTTAGCGATATCCCATCGTTAGGGTGAAAGGTGTAGACTGTCTTGGAGATCTTTCGAAGATTTTTATAAACGGGGGATTTTTCGCTCAGCTTTATCAAAAACAGGAAGGGGGATTTTCTCCCATCGAATTTACAAGACTCCGGTTTCACCCCCTCCTGGCAAATCAGGAAGATCGTTGAGCCTTTTTTCACGTTTCCATTAAAGACATCGGTAATTTTAACTTTGAAGACACTATTTCCTTGGAGAAGTGTCGTGGGAAGAGTTTGTGGCGCTGTATAGGTGATGACCTCACGATTAATCAGATGATGCAGGAGATGATAACCATAACCACAGGCGAGAATTTTCTGGGCTGGGACCAAGGAGACAAGAAGAACAAGGAGTTGAAAGGTTGCTTTCTTCACCATCTTCCTCATGAGAACCTGGATAGTGCATAATCAATGCCAGATTAATAAGCCGGGGCTAAAAAATAAGATGTGTGATTACAAGTGATTAGCAAGGTGGGGGGGGCAAGTTTTTTCTCAAAACGATAATTTTATCATTCTGAGAATTTTGCTTTTTTCTTCTTGGAGGCCGTTTTCGGAATTTCCGTGGTGACCTCTTCCCCTTTTCGGCTGACCCACGACTTACGTGCCTTTGCCTCACAAGCGGCTTTCAAGAATTGAGTGAAGAGCGGATGGGCATGGTGAGGACGGGATTGGAATTCTGGATGAAATTGACAGCCAAGAAACCAGGGATGTTTTTTGATCTCGACGATCTCAACGAGTGATCCTTGGGGGCAGATACCTGAGACGACAAGTCCCTTTGCGGCAAGGCGATCGATATAGGCGTTATTGAATTCGAACCGATGCCGATGTCTCTCCGTAATTTCCGATTCTCCATACGCCTGTGAGGCGAGCGAGTTTTTCTCGAGGTGACAAGGATAGGCACCCAGTCGCATCGAGCCCCCCTTCATGACGACCGCCTTTTGGGATTCCATGAGATCGATGACGGGGTGTGGGGTGTCCTTATTAAACTCCGTTGAGTTCGCCTCTTTCAATCCACAGACATTCCGGGCGAATTCGATCGTCGCTATCTGCATCCCGAGGCAGATCCCGAAGAAAGGGATTTTATTCTCTCGGGCATACTGAGCGGTGCGGATCTTTCCTTCAATCCCACGATTTCCAAAACCGCCGGGGACGAGGATTCCGTCGACATCCTTAAAATTGTCTCCAATCTCTTTGTCTCCCTCCAATGTTTCTGAATCGATAAATTTGAGCTGGACCTTCGCCTCATTGGCGTATCCGCCATGTCTCAAGGCCTCATTGAGGCTCTTGTAGGCATCGGTCAGATGGACATACTTGCCGACCACACCGATTGTGACCTCCTGTTTCAAGTTTTTGATCTGTTGGGAGAGCGATTCCCATTGGCCAAGCTCCGGTGATCGTGTCCAGATGTTCAAAATTTCGACTATCTTGTCATCAAGCCCCTCCTCATGGAAATGCAACGGCACATCATAAATCGTTTCCACATCCTGGGCGGTGACGACGCAATCGGCGGGGACATTACAATAAAGGGCGAGTTTTGCCTTTAATTCCTTTGAGAGCGCTCGATCACTGCGGCAGAGCAGGATGTCGGGTTGGATACCGATCTCGCGGAGTTTGCCGACGCTGTGTTGGGTCGGTTTCGTTTTGAGCTCACCGGCCGTCTTGATGAACGGAACAAGCGTGAGGTGGATATAAAGCACATTTTCCCGACCGACGTCGGCTCGGAACTGCCGGATCGCCTCGAGGAAGGGGAGGCTCTCGATATCACCGACCGTCCCACCGACCTCGACAATGACAAGATCGACCCCCGTAGAGACCTTCATGATCCGTGCCTTAATCTCATCCGTGATATGTGGGATCACCTGCACGGTCCGTCCCAGATAGTCGCCACGGCGTTCCTTCGTGATGACCGACTCGTAGATCTTGCCTGTGGTCAGATTATTTGCCTTTGTTAACTGGGCTGAGGTGAATCGTTCATAGTGACCCAGGTCGAGGTCGGTCTCGGCGCCATCTTCGGTGACGTAGACCTCCCCATGCTGGAAGGGGCTCATCGTACCGGGGTCAACATTGATATAAGGATCGAGTTTC
Organism: Deltaproteobacteria bacterium; assembly: GCA_016180845.1. Classification (NCBI taxonomy): domain Bacteria; kingdom Pseudomonadati; phylum Myxococcota; class Myxococcia; species Deltaproteobacteria bacterium. The sequence goes on along the minus strand of JACPAK010000010.1, from coordinate 30,784 downwards.
TGGAGTGTGATCTTGAGTCCGCGTGCTTCGAGAAGGGCACCGATCGATGCGGAGGCGAGCCCTTTTCCTAAGGAACTCACAACACCACCGGTCACAAAGATGAATTTGGTTTTCACGCTGGATCTGTTTCCTACTCTCAAGTGGATCAAACTGGCAACTTAAAAGTCATGGGTTTAAAAATTTATCAAAACGATAAAATTATCATTTAGATAAATTCTTCATTGGGTATCAATAAACTAAAAAGATGAGCTACTTTAATGTGTTATATTCCTTTTTCCATCGCCTCTGAGCTGGCACACTTCTTGCTTCAATAAACTCTCATGGCCAAGACCCTCTTCATAATGACCTCGTTTTTTATCAGTCTCCTGATTTTTCAGACCGGATCCGAAGGGCTCTTTTTGAGACCGCTCCAAGCCCAGACAAAATTTACCAGACAGGAAGTCAAAAGAGCCGTTCAACCCAAGAAATCTAAGAACCCATTCCAGGTGAGACGCGCCAAGGAGAGTTTGGAACTTACCAAAAAGGAAGTTTCTTTGACCGAGAGAATCAAGAAAGGGTTTAAAGAGTTTGGTAAGCGGTTCGATAGGATATTCGATCTTGATCCTCGAGTGATTGTCCGTTTTAACCTTTGTGGAAATGGGGTTCTTAATGGTGGGGAGAGGTGCGACGATGGGAATCGAGTCTCCGGAGATGGTTGTAGCGAAGATTGTGTCATCGAATGCGAGTTGCCGCAGGGAGTTCTGACTCACATCCCAGAATGTCCAGCCTCCTGTGGAAATGGGATCTTGGAAGTGGGAGAAGAGTGTGATGAGGGGCTCGCGAACAGCGATACTGTCGTAGGGGCATGCCCGAAGAACTGCATCCGGCCCGTTTGTGGCAATGGGATTGTGGAAGCAGGGGAGGCGTGTGACGGTGGTTTTGGTTGCACCGATCGTTGTGTGAGACGGCCACCGACTCCCTGTGATCCGGCCGGCAAGCCTAAATCCCCTGATGATCCGATTGATCCCCATTATGCCCTTTGTGAATCGCCAGACACCCCTTGGAGAAGGATTCTTGGGGAACCGGGCACTATAGATGACCATGGTGTTGATATCGCCGCTGATATGTACGGAACCCTCTATACCGTGACCAATGCAGACTCATGGACAACGGTGGTTCGACAATTTGATGCCTGCGGAAATTTGATCTGGGAGCTCCCATTCTCAGGAAAGTATGCGAGTGGGATTGATATCGATGCGTGTGGAAATAGTTACATCACAGGTCAAAATTTCTTTGGTCCGGAGGGACTCTTCATTGCAAGGGTCACTCACGAAGGTGAATCTGGAGGCGGCTTTTCATTTAACATCTCTGAGGATACCTGGGATGGAGAAAGATCATCAGATATTACCGTCGACCGTCCTAATAAGCGACTCTATGTGACGGGATCAACCGGACCTTTTATGGAATCAGAGATTTTTGTGAGGAGATATGATTTCACCCCCTTCGGTATCACCCCTCTTGTCTGGGGAAACATTGTCAATGGAACCTCTGAAGGGGAGACTGATTTAAGAGATTATGGCAGCGGTGTTGCCGTTGATTCAGTAGGGAATCTTTATGTCACGGGGACGGTTGGGGTAGGTTCATGGCCCTCTACCCCCTCCATCTCACACCTTTGGCTTGCAAAGTATTCCTCCGGTGGTAGCCAGCTTTGGTCACTGAACTGGTCCGAAGACCCTGAACTCTCTTCTCAATCAAGTGATGGAAAAGATCTCGCCGTAGACCCCGAGGGAAATATTCATGTCGCAACCCACGGACTTATCGGGCCACCTTGGAGTTGGCCTGTTGTTGCGAAATACAGTAGTGATGGTGAACGCATCGGTCTCCTGACACGGACTAACGACCAAGCGCGTGAGATCAATGGGATTGCCGTCAATGCAGAAGGGGAGATTCAGATTGCTGGAGATCAGAGGTACATGGGGGGCATTGGTTCAGAAGATGATATTGATCGGAGATGGGCGGCACGGTTCAACACAGATTATTCTGCCGATTGGGAGCATTGTATCAACCAAGTTTCTGGATCTTATGGCTTTGTGGAGAGATTTAGTGCTGTCACGGTTGATCCTACGGGGGCTGTCTACTTTATCGGATCCCTCCATAATCCTCCTGTTGACCCTCTGGAGGGGTTTTATATGGATATTGTTATCGAAAAATATCTTCCTGATGGTACAGGGCCTGCGTCCGATGGAGAGACCCCATGTCTCTTACCTTGACAGACTCGAACAAATTTTTAGCTTAACTTTCCAGAAATTCGATGATTGCCTGGCGATTTGACTTGGCATCTTCAAACCCCAACTCAAGGAGTTTTTTTAGGTATTCTGGGATGAATCCAATGTACGAGAGAAAGTCGATCCCTCCGGTCGGATCGACATCCAGAAAGCGCAGCATGAATTTCTCAAAGAGGGTAAAATGTTTGTCCCGATGGCGCTGAAAGATGTGACTGAAGAGTTCTCCGATATCCTCGCTCGGCCGGATCCGAAACACCTTGAGTCTCTTGAGCCCCCGGTTTGCGATGTCACCACGGATATTTTTTTTCTGAAGCATGGCATTGAGATCGGTCATGAAATTTTTCCCATACAGCTCCTCTCCCCAGTCGATGATCCGATTGATCCGTTCGAGCTGTTCCATGTCGTACTGGGTTCGATCGAGGAAGATGGAGTTCATGACGCGGCTCAAGACCTGCCCCAGTGAGGGCTGATGACCATGGATTCCATGGGAAGGGATTTTTTCTCCTGTACCTCGATGATGAAGACCGATCATAAAAATAGCGTCGGCTCCGAGCTGGATGGCAGGGGACATCGGTGTGTTAAGCCGGAGCCCCCCATCGGTATAGGCGATCCCGTCAATCAACACAGTCGGAAAAATAATCGGGATTGCGGCTGAGGCCTTCGCATGGATCGGCTGAATCTTCGTAAAATGAGTAATGTACTCTCCGGTATATTCCACCTCCGGATTTTTTTGGATAAACAGTTCGAAACGTCCGGTGAAGACATTCGTCGCTGAAACCGAGAGGGCCTGGATCAGACCACTGTCAATATTTTTGGTAATCTTTTCCCAGGGAATCGCCTTTTCAAGAAACGGGAGGAAGGGGGAGGTGTTGAGAAACCCCTCGAAATGGGTCGTTCCCTTTTTGAGCCAGCTGCCGCGGATCATGTTGAGCAAGATTCCCTTGCCCCCCTTGGTCAGAAAATCAAAGAGGGCTATCGTATCGCGCCGAAAGATCTGGTCGGCTCGTAGGTTTTCCCAGATTTCGCGCGACATCTTTCCCTGGTAGGCGAGGTCATCCGCGGTCGCTGCCATGAAACAGGAGTTGATCGCCCCGACGGAGGAACCACAATGGATGTCGAAATGACGGTTGCGAACGGAAGAGGGGAGCGCCGTCCTGATGTAGTGGATGATCCCCGCCTCATAGGCGCCACGTGCACCGCCTCCCGAGAGGACCATCGCTGTTTTTCTTTTCATTGGCACTGACGAACCCACATCAGAAAGTATACAGCAAAGGAGGAAAAAGGCGAAGAGTTCGTTTTTGCATCTGTACCGTTGAGAAATCGGACCTGCCGATCCGGGTTGATCTGCTGGAACGGAACTCGATCAGCGATGAATTTCGCAAGGTGATCGAGGAGAATTATGAAATTATTTCCTGAGAAGAAAATAACCCCAAATGACTACGACCGGTCGATAACGCAGTCTCGTGGCCTCAGGTTTATAAATTTCGATAAACCTCTCGGCGATGACCAATCTTGATTACTAAGACAACCAGCGACTCGTTTCTTACTTCATAAACAACCCGATAATCACCAATACGGATGCGATAGAGAGATGGAACTCCTTTCATTTTTTTGATGCGAAGGAGCTCGGAATAGGGGTTCTCCGACAGAAACCTTAACGCCTCCACGATCTTCCCATGTACCTTTGCCGGAAGGCGATCAAACTCCTGGCGAGCACTTTTGACAAATTCGATCCGATACGAAGCCATCAGGATTTCCGGCTTTTGCGACCAGCAAGAATTTTTTCGAGCGGAATAGTCTCTTCAGACCGACGCTGATGATAGGCCTCCAGATCCATTTCGTCCTCCAACTGTTCTACCAATGCCTGCTCCACCAGCGAACGGAGCTTCAACCCCCGACGCTTGCAAAACTCGGTGGCCGCTTTTTTGACTTGGGCATCAATCAGTGTCGATAAAGGGGATAATTGACTCATAGTGTGAAATTATAAGTTTAAAAAATGAAAAAACAAGAAAAAAATTGGTGATCATCAAAGAGGAAAAACGGGAGAAATTGAAAAAGTAGGGGTTTGATCGCGAGGAAGGTTTAGGACCGGTCGATGATGCAATAGTTGACCTGCTCGTAATAGCACCAGGTGCCCCAACCATCCGTTATCGTTGTGCAAGCGTGGGCGGCTGACGTCACCCACGTGAAGCCATCGATGTTCGACCATGCAAAAAAGTAGAGGCGAAGACCAAGGCCGCTTTTTGAGATCCCTTTCTATAAAAAGCCACCATAACGACACCTTCCACCAAGTACAGCCTCCAGGTCTGGAGCACACCAACAGGCCAGAAATCCACCAAGATCTGTTCCCAGCGAACAGTTGTACGAACAATAATACCCATCATTAGAACCATAACTGATCCCCCACAAGAAAGCATTCCCACCGGTGATTAGAGCCCCGTACGGGTTCGGCGCTACTCCCCATCCAGTTCCGACAGTCCCATCGGCCCGACATCCGACCCAATCGTCATCTCTCGGCCCTCCAGCTACATAGTTTCCCGATCCGTCCACGCAAACTTCTCCTAGAAACGGCCAAAGCCCGTCACTCACCAGATCCAGAACACCCCGACGACAATCTGTTAATGTATCTCCCTCGGAAGAACCACCCGATCCCCCGCCGCTATCACCTGTCCCTCCGGAGTCTCCTCCGCCGGAGCCTCCGCCTGATCCTTCAGTCTCAGGAGGAGGACAGAACGACAGACCGGAGGTTCGTGAGCAGATTGTGTCGCAGAAAGCAGGGGCGCTGTCGTTCATACAGGAATTGCGGCAAGCAACCGAATCAAGGAAGTGCATTATTATGGCTTCTACGATGAACGCGGTTGACTCATCCATATAGGCACGAAGGACTCGTTCCTCAGAGGAAAAAGTTGAACTTGGGAAGAGCCATCGAGTGACCGAGTGGGTTGCCTCATGAGCCACTATTGAAATAGTTGTGTCACTTAAAGGCGAAAACCTTTGGCTGACTTCAATTGCGTTAACCCCAAAATTTAATCCGCCCATTCCTCCATCCCCCCACCAAATCCAAAAAGGGATGGTTTCGTTACAAAACCTTTCATGCCCTTGGGGGCAGTCAACAAAGGTATTCGGTGCAAGGACATGGGAAAACCATAAGGCAACCTGACGGGCAAATTCTACATAGAGGCGGAATTCAGAACCGACATTACCTACCTCTTCTACGTCATTTCTCTCAATAGCATTTTCGATATTTTCCGCTGCCCGTCTCATGAGGATTGCGACAAGTTCCCGTTCTTCCAAACTCCAATAGAGTCGTTCAACTTCCTGGGCAAATGCCTCTGGGATCAGCCAATCAGAAAAATTTATGGCAACAGGCTCCGACTCCTCCGGCAAGGGGAATGTAGTTGGTATTAATAATTCTAACCATTCTTCGTTCGCATATTCACGCGATGGATGTCTAAAGGTACATCGGTTAAGTGTCTCTAGATCCTCTCCTTCACCCACCTCAGTGAATCTCCGTCCCCAACAGGGTGGAGTCAGGCGGGTCGACCAGGGCAAGTGAAAAACCAAGATCGACCGCCCAAGCCTTGGAGGTGCTTGAAAGTAGGAGTGCGACCCAGAATAAAAACAGACATTTTATGATTGCCTTCACTTCTCCCTCTGTAGAAACCTCATTCGCTGAAATAAAACTCAAGCCTGATACTAGTCCTTATTTTTCAAACATTGAATGTGTGATCTTTAACCCCCCCATCAAAAGGGGTACCAGTCCCCAGTCGATTACAATACAGGATCATGAAGGTGAATTGTTTTGGTTTTGGAGTAGCGAAATCGGAATCGTCTTTTCCATTTCGGAAAAATGATTCTGGTTTTTCGGTTATTTTGACGAGTCCGGGATCTCATATGCCTTGATCTTTTTATGAAGCGTCAGTCGTGAGAGGCCGAGTCGTCTCGCCGCCTCGCTCTTGTTCCCTCCACAGAGATCGAGAGTCTTTAAGAGGATTTCCCTTTCGTAGTCCTCCCACTTTTTCTCAGGATTAAGAAGAAAAACATCCTGAGAGGATCGAGCGAGATTGTCTTCCCCGCTCTTTTCATAGAGGTCTTTCTGGAGAATGATATGCTCCGCCTTGATCTCGCTTCCTTCAGCTAGCAGACAGGCGTTTGTGAGGCATTGCTCAAGCTCCCGAATATTCCCGGGCCATGGATAGAGGATCAGCGTATTCATTGCCTCTCGCGAGAACTTGAGATTCTTTGGCAATCGATTTTCCTTTTTTATCTTCTCAACGAAATGTTTTACCAGAAGTGGGATGTCCTCTTTTCTTTCCCGAAGGGGAGGGAGTGTGAGTGTCATTCCGGCTATTCGAAAATAGAGGTCTTCCCGGAATTTCCCCTCACGAACCATCTTCTTGAGGTCTTTGTTGGAGGCGGAGACGATCCGGACATTGATCTTGATCGGTGTTCGTCCTCCGACCCTCATGATCTCCTTTTCCTGAATGACCCGCAGCAGTTTGGCCTGCATCGCAAGGCTCATCTCCCCGATTTCATCGAGGAAGAGGGTTCCTTCATTCGCCTCTTCAAAAAGTCCTTTTCGATCCTGATCGGCGCCCGTAAAGGCTCCCTTGTAGTAGCCAAAAAGTTCACTCTCGAGAATTGTCTCAGGGAAGGCGGAGCAATTAATCGCGACGAACGATTTTGCTTTTCGGACACTATTCTCATGCAGGGCACGGGCGAGGAGTTCCTTGCCGCTCCCTGTTTCTCCGAAGATGAAGATAGGGACCTGCGTGTTCGTGACCTTATCCAGGGTCTTCAAGACCTCTTCGATCTTCTTCGATTTGCCAATGATCCTCTCATACGGAAAAAGTGTCCGGCGTGGTTTTTGAGAGACCATGCTTGCGAGTTCATGGATCTGTTGGGACTGCTCCTCAACGACTCGTTTCGTGTCGGAAAGATCTTCGGCAAGTTTTTGGCTGTAAGTTTCCCTCTCCTGAAAGAGCCAGGCGTTTTTCAGGGCGATCGCCGCCTGATCGGCGAAGGCCTCCAGGACAGGAAGGACTTCTCTCTTGAGAGGGGGCAACTCTTTCTCTGTATCGAGGTAGATGACGCCGATTACCTTGTTCTGGGCCTTCAGAGGAACACAGGCGACTGTTTTGAGTTCCAGACTGATCACACTTTTGAAGGCCTTCAGGTCTTCAAAGGCATTCAGAGAAAAAAGAGCCTGCCCTGTTCGAAGGACCTCTTTGGCAACTGATTGGGAGAATTGAATCGCCTCAAGATTCTCTTTCTGAATGTTCCTTGCGATCTTTGGTTCAAATCCTCCCTGACCGTCCGGGAGCAGCAGAAACCCCTCCTCAGCGCCGGAGAGCTCGATCGCCGTGTCCATGATAAATTCCAGGAGTCTCTGCGGATCATGTTCGGAGACCATCTTTTTGTTCACCTCGAGGAGACGCGAAAGAAACTGTTCTTGGGCCATAGCGGAAACCTCCTTCCAATCTTGCTCCAGTTTTTTTCTGGATTGTTGTTGACGATAGCGATCACGGTACTCTTCGGGGAGAAGCTGAACAATAGACTCAATGATATCGATCCCCTTTTTCATCAAACTGGCTGCTTGTTCCAGAGAACCTTCCTTTTTTTTGTGCAGTCCCCAGGTGTGATAGAGTTCCCACAAAATTTCCCGGAAACCATGTTGCTGGCAGAAACGTTCAAGGGGTTCACAGAGGGAAGGATCGAGTTTGGCCTTCAGAAGCTCAATGCGGGCAAGAAATTCTTCATCGTGAGAAGGCGGTTTTTTCTGCTCAATTGTTTTGATCCTTTTCTCGCAGGAGGTGATTTCCCCGTTTTCGTAATCAAGGTCAGCCAACGCATATTCTATCCAGAGCAGGAGATCGGGGAGTTCGGATTTTTGAGCCAGGGATCGCGCTTCATTCAAAACTTTTTCGGCCGATGATGAGCTCCCAAACTCCCTTTCCCAATATCCTTGCATCAAGAGGATCCATCCTTGAAGCGACTGGTCCTGGTTCTCGTCGGCCAATTCCTTTCCCTTGGAGAAACATTCCGCAGAGATCTCTTTCATCCCAAGCGTCAGGTAGACGCTTCCTTGTCTCAGCCAGTTAAACGCGATGTCCCGTGTTGTCCCCAGCCTCTCCTGATAGGAGACCATCTTTTGCAGTATAGAGAGACTCTCCGGATAACGGTTCTCTTTCAGATAGGCGGTTGTGAGATTTCCCAAGATGGTAAAAAGAAGATGATGCGCCCCTGTTTTTTCAGAAAGTTCAAGTGCCCTCCGAAGTTTTTCAATCGCCTCCCCATAGCGAGAAGAGCCGAGCAAGACAAAACCAAGATTATTTAAGAGATGGATCGCTTCAGGTGTCGATCGCCCTTGAACCCGCAGGAGACGATCTTCGGCGAAGCGGATCGCCTCGTCTGTCTGCCCATGAAGCGAAAGGGCCAATCCCAAATTATTGTTATGGATCTGTGATTGTTCTTCGTGAGGGAGGTCTTTTTCGAGTTTTAGTGAATTTTTGAAAAGCCTTATCGCCCCATCAACGTCTCCTGTCTGGAGATCCACATTGGCCAAGGCATTATAAAGGAGGACTTTTTTTAAGGAAGGGGAGGGGGGGAGCAGATTCAAGGCGCTCTCATAGGAGGCCTGTGCCTCGGAGAAGCGGCGCAGTTTAAAGGCAAGCCATCCCTTAATTTCTTCCTGTTCCACAGAACTATTCTTCGGGAGTTTTTTTGCCTTCTCCTGAGCTTCGCGAAATGAGCCGGAAAGGGCGAGAAGCCGGACTAACTGGAATCTCAGGGTGTCGGCTCGAGAGGATTCTTCCTCACAGAGTGAGGAGGCACGTTTGAGACATTCCACTGCTTGGGAAATGAGGCCTTTTTCTTTTAGCTCTCTTGCTGCTTCTTCATAAAGCCTTTGGGCCTTTTCTTTTTCTCCACCGGAAGCGAAATGATAGGCGAGTTCCTCGATACTTTTTTCTGACTGTTTTTCGAGTCCCAAGGCGATTTTTTGGTGAAGTCCCTTCTTTTTTTCAGGTTCGATCGTTTTGATCATCTCCAACGCGAGTGCCTGAGAGGAGAGCTCGTAACTGATTTTTGATGGGCCCATCTCCTTCCGGATCAGCCCCGATCGGACCATTTTTTCGAAAATCGGGCCGGTCTCTTTTTCGGAAAGATGAAGAATTTCGGAAAACTCTTTTTCAGAAGAAGGGCGGAAGAGGAGGGCGGCGATTTGAATCGCCTCTCGCTCTTGTCCGGAAAGCATTTCCAACCGATCACGGTAGAGGAGTGAGAACTGAGGGGGAGGGAGTATTTCATCCAATTTTTTCCCTTCGAAGAAGTCAGGAGCCAGAAATTGGAGTCCTTCCACCACGAGGAGCGGGAGACCTCCACTGTACTGTTTCAAAAGATGGGCGACCTCTCGGATTTTTTCCTGCTGGCCCAAGAGATGAGAGCAGTATTGGGAGATTCCTTGTTCACTCAAACGAGGGAGGCGGATTCCCCCTGAATCCTGGCTCGTTGCCAGAATCAGAAAAGGGGAGCCACGGCCTTCTTTTCGTTCAAGCTTCGATTTTGTCATGACGATCGAAAGCGTTTCTTTCATCTCAGGTTCGGCCTTGTGGAGATCGTCCAGCAGGAGACAGAAAGGGGCGGTTCTGGCCCTCTCCATCAGATGATGGGCATGTCTCAAAGGAAGCCATCCCTCTGTCGATTCCTCTCCGGCGATCGAAAGCGGTTCCTCAACAGCCGGTATTTCTTCTTCGGAAAGATTCAGGAGTTGGGCGAGTCGAGGCCAGGTTGGGATGTTCCAGTCGCAGGTAAGTTCGTAAGTAGGGATTTCATGGGGTTGAATAAAAAGTTTTGTTTCTTCCAGTATTCGGCTTTTGCCGATCCCCTGTTCTCCAGAGATCAGGATTACGGAAGAAAGCGGTTTTGCCGTCGCCGAAAAAAAACAGCTTCTGAAATGGGACTGGATTTCTCCCATGATCTCTTCTCGTTCTATCAGAGGGCCCTCTTTGGGAATCGAACGGCTTAATGTTTTTTCAGTGGAGAGATATTTTTTGCCTGTAGCGAGATTCAGAAAATTCAAAACGACTCTGGCATTGGAGAATCGGTCTGAGGGGTTTTTTGCAATCAATTTAAGAATCAACTCCTGAAGGTGTTTTGGGGGAAGGGGGTCCTTCCAGTGAATTTGCGAAAGATCCCCTTTGAGATGCCATTGCATAATTTTATGACTGTCATGGATGTCGAAAGGCCAGTCTCGGTTCAGGACTCGAAGCAGGAGGATGCCGAGGGAGTAGAGATCGGCCCGATGATCGATCTTCGAGGATCGGGAAAGGATCTCCGGAGCCATGTAGGCGAGTGTGCCGGCCTGACTGCGAGATTCATGGTTCAGGCGACTGGCGAGGCCAAAGTCGACCAGCTTGATCAGCGGATGACCTTTCTGAAAAGTGGCCAGGACATTTTGAGTCTTGATATCGAAGTGGATGACCCCTTGAGAATGGATGTAATCCAGCGCGGAAAGGATTTGAACGAGAATCTCTTCTGTCATGGGAGTTGTCGGCTCTGGCGTGGCGAGAAAAAGATCCTGCCCCGGGAAGTACTCTGAGGTGAAAAAATATTGTTGATCCTCTTCAGAGAAACCGAAGTCAAAGACCTTCGCGAGATGTGGGTGGCGAAGCGCCGCCAGGATACTGAACTCTTGTTTGAATCTCTCAATCAGGTCATGACGGAGCCCCTCTAATTTCAGGAACTTCAGGGCGATATCACGTTTTGAATCGGCCTCCGTCGCGAGCCAGACCGCGCCAAATTCCCCCTCGCCAATCTTTCTGATCAGGTGATAAACTCCTGCCGTGGACCGGAGTAACTTTTCCACAGTGTTTAATTCTAACTCATTAAATATCACTTGTCTGTTAATATTTTTTACAGCTACTTAGGCATGATTATTTTTAATAAATAATTATATAACAATTACAATGACTTGCTATTATTATTTAAAAAGAGATACTTGGCATGAGGATTGAATGTAATACAATTCGGAGAAGAAGATGGAACATCTCAGGAACATATTAGGTCAATGGTGCCGCAAGTGCCTCTGCACTCTATTGATCTTTTTTTATGGCTGCCTCGATTCCAACCCGGCGACCCCGCCAGCCCCACCGGCCGAATTGCCGGCGGCGCTGACCTTTCCTCAGGATGTCGGTATCAATGTGGATAAAGTCAGCTCATCTGCCAGCCCTTCATTGGCATTGGTCGGATCGGGTGGAAGGTTTTCTCAACCGATTGCCGAAGGTCCTCATATGGCTTCGCTGATTAATGATATCTTGAAACATAATTTATCACTTCTGAGCGGTCTGGAGATCCCCGTATCGAGTACCACAGTGAACTTCTCCTCAACGAACGAGATAGAACGTCCGGAGGAGTTTGGTGGAGGGAAGGTGACCGCAACAATCAAGATCGATTTTGCTGATTATGATCTGGATGGGGATGGAGAGAAGGAAGGCTGCTCCGGGCATACCGCGAAGACGCCGATCTGTTTCAGACTCTGGTGGAATGACGAACGGTTTATGGCCGGTCTCTTCGAGGATTTCCCGACCGAGGAAAATGCTGGAAGAGGGCGGTTTCGCATTTCACAGAGTGGAGACAAGGATCAGGTTGTGGGGCAGGATCTACTGATGATGGCGATCTATGACCACTCCGATGCTGAGGACAAGGTCTCGGATCTCTATGGAATCGGTTCGACGACAGGTTCTGGAGAGGATCTCCCGTCAAACTTTGAGGGACATATTAGCTTGGCGCAATCAGGTCCCGATGAGACTGCCAAAAAGACGATTCGGATGAGCAGTAAATTTTCAGGTTCGGGCACACAGTACCCGGAATTTCATTATATCGGCTCCTGGAAGGAGGATCAGGATTTTTGGTCCGGGACAATTTTACAGACAGCCGTTGAGGGATTAACCGCGGATAATTTTTCAAATGCCTGTGCCCAAATCTCTACCGCTAATGAGGTGGCCAGGTCATTCTGTCTTGATCTTGGGATCGATGTTGAGGGGCTCGAATTTGCCGATCTGCCTGTTCAAGATGATCTGGCACTGCCGGACGATTTTCCTGAAAGCCCAACGTTTTAGAGGGTTTTCCCATATCTAACTAATTAAAATTGTTAGTTTTTTAAAAAAGACAATACCACAAAACTCGAGGAGGCTAGCGATCCGATAATAAAGAGGACGATGGGTCTATTTGTTGATAAAGCCGATCCCGCTCCCGCTTCCGAACCGATCACTGTCCCGGTTGATCGGCCTTCGCTTCCGCCAGAATGTGAAACCTTGCCGCAAGATGGATTTGAAAGGGAATGCCTCTCAAACTCGCATGACCGCTCGACTCGAGTGGCACGTGAAAGTGCGGCGGGACTTTCAAACGTGACCCTCTTTCGTCGGGATCTTTCCCCAGCCTTTGCCCCCAGGCGATCGTTTCCAGTGCAGAGAGCCGATATCGCAATATTTGGGGATCACAATCGAGCCTACTACTATTGGCACAAGGCGTTTCAAGAAGGGGATGTGAAAAAAGGTGGCATCTTGATTCATTTTGATACCCACGATGACATGCAGGTGTCTGAGAATAATCTTCTTCCACCGACATCAGAGGAGATTGCTCAAGCAGGAACGCCCGAGCAGAGACTTGAAATTTTTGACCGCTATGCAGATGAATTAGAAATCCCAACCTTTATTGCACCGGCGGTCTATGAGGGATTGTTTAGCGAGATCTACTGGGTCTTGCCCGACTGGGCGCCGCGGGGATCCAAGATGGGAAACCATCTTTGGCTCAAAGACTCAGACAATCTTGTTCGAGAGTTCAAGATGCTCGAATCGATCAAAGACAGGTCTGTCCTGGAAGATCGAAGATTAAGAGAACTCGGGCGTTGGATCGCGATGCTGGGGCCGGAAAAAGATCTGACGGTCTATTATGGGAAGAAGAAAGGTCCCCCAGATTCGGTCTATTTTTCTCCTCTACCTCCAAGAAAGGGGGAGTGTGCTGGGGAGGTTCGGAAGATCATTGTTCATAAGGTCTACAAGGAAGATTTGCCTGATTTTTCCCGGGAAAAAAGAAGCGTTTTCGTCGATATGGATCAGGATTGGATCAATAACACAGGTCACGATACTGTAGGAGATCTGGATCCTCATTTAACGCTGGATCAGGCCCGTGAGGTGGCGCGAGGTTTTGTGAAAACGCTCAGGGAGAAAAATATTCGCCCGGGGGTGGTGACGATCGCCGCCTCGCCGGAATACACATATACGGATCAGGTTGATGATACGACGGTTGTCCTCGTCGAAGAACTTTTAAGGCAGAGAATTGTTACCCAACCGGAATTTATTGAGGGAAAACCGAGTTACTCCGGAAATATTTATTACTTGGCTCGGTCACTCAGGAAGTTCGTCGAAGGCAACCGGCAGAAGGATCCTCGTCTCGAACCAGGTCAGAAAAAGGCCTTAGTCGCCTCTTTTAATCATGAGACCGTGCAGATCGATCTCCGTTTTTTTGATGAGACAAGGCATGATTCGACACCCTCAGATATTTTTCTTGCACAAGATCGTGGAATATTTAATCGTGCGGTCCCTTCCCCGATGGGGCTTCATGACTTCATCAAGACCGTGGAGCGTCTGGATTATCGGGAATTTATACAACGGTGCGATGAATATGGTTTAACCAATCTGAGCGCGGTTGTTCGTCATTTGCAATGGATGCAGGCACAGGGAGATGCAACCAAGGATGAGATGGAATGGGCTTATAACCTCGTCCTGGGTGTGTTGGATCCGATCTTGGAAGTTCCGACTCGTTAATTGGAACCACTGAAAAACCGATTGAGAAGAAGTCCTATCAGGACAACCTGAGGTAGCGTGACAAACACCATCCAGACCGCTGTTCTCCAGCCGAGGTTTGTCCAGACGAGACCGACCTCGGTGTAGTCGGTGACAAAACCACCCATCAGAAAGGCAAACGTATTTCCCAACGACCCTGTCTGTCGGTAAATTTCAAACGCGAGCGGGGCGCTTCCTTCGGAGCAAATTTCAATCACTGTTGCTGCCGCGAGAGTCAGCAGAAGGCCGGTCAGATTTGGTCCAAGGTAGGTCTGGAAAAAATGAGAGGGGACAAAGGCCCCGATCAGTCCGGCAATAACGATTCCCAACAAGATCCACCAGAGGATCATGTCGGCGAGTGACCAGGCACCGTGGAGAATGGCGGTTATATCGGAGAGGGGGGGAGATACACGATCAGCCCATCGCTTTTTTATATCTGCCAGAATCGAAAATTTCGTGTTGACCTCCAGCGTATTTTTATTCCTCTCAATCCAACCCAATCGATCAAGTCCTTGAAAGATCAGACCGGTCGAGATCGCCACGAAAAGTGCGGCAGCGATAATCAGGAACCCCTTGATCTTAAAGAGACTGACGAGCAAGAGGGTGACTGGAAGATTGGCCCAGGGACTTCCGAGCAAGAAACTGATCACGGCGGGTCCCGATGCCCCTTTTTTATGGAGCTCCATTCCGATCGCCAAGATTCCATGACTACAGGCGCTCATGATGAGCCCCAAGAAAGTGGAATAAAAGATGGTCCTTTTTGAACGACGGGCGAGAATTTTAGAGATATATTCGGAAGGGACATAGTGTTCAATGACACCGGCCAGCAAAAATCCGAGCAGGAGCGCCCACCAGATCATCCGCATATAATGGAGGAAGGATTCCTGGAACGGTTTGAGGAGAGGGAAGAAGAATCCCGCTATATAAAGGAGGGAGGCAAGTGACGAGACGATCAGGAGTTTGTTTTTATACCAGAGTTTTTTGGCCGGTTCGTGACAGCAGGGTTCGTGGGAAGTTTTTTTTCTCATCTTGATAAAATTATCATTATGATAAGGAACATAAATCGTCAATTAGCGAATATCATTGAATTTTATTTCGTGCACGATTGGCACCGGACTTGCGTGCTCTGTTGGTAATGGTGATATCCCGATTTCATTGGCTATTCCTGGTTCCACTCTTGGTCCTCTCAGGCCTTGAGTGGTCGTGGGGCGGACCGACCTCGCCACCGACATGCCACAGAGGAGTTTGCATTTCAATTCAGAAGAATCAAGATCTTCAACAGGCCTACCCGAGCCTCGCGCAACTAAAATCAGGAGTTGGTGTCATGGTGACTCCCGAAGGCGGTATCTCAAAGTTTCTCTCGAACCAGGTGATTTTCAAGCCGAAGAGCCGGCGAGACTTGAGGAAATTTCTTCAGGAGACGAAAGGAAAGATCCTCCATACAGGAAGGCTTGCCCCACCACCGCCTGGGGTTTCCAAAAAGAAGATCCGAAAGGTCAAAACTGAGACCGGTTACTACCTGATCCAGGTTGATCTCACGATCACCGCCAGCCCCTCACGACTGGCGCAAAAGATCGGAGTTCAACCTAAGGCCAAAAGGGGGAATTACCGGTTCAATGAGGAGGGGGCGAGACTTATCAATACGATGCTTGAGCGTCAGCAAAAAGGGGATCGGGTGGAACCGAATCTGCTCGGGGAGTTCATGAGCGAACCGGATATAATCAGTTTCTCTGAAGAGGAGTGGATGGATGATAGTGAGGGTTACGATGATTTTTTCATAAAAGTTCCTGTTGTTGAAGAAGGGGTACGTCTCCAAAAAGCTTGGCAGTATATTGATCTATTGAATCCGCCTGCCGCACAGGCGATCTCATCGAGAGGATTGTTTTTTGAGGATGCGGTCTGGGTCGCTTTCATTGATGATGGGTTCAAAGCGTCAGTCGATCTTCTCCCAACTCCATTGCAGCTCGACGGTGCCGAATCGACCTATGTTCCGGAGGCCAATTCTTGGGGAGGGTACGACGCTCCTGACTATGAGTGGGATTTTAATGTGATGGATGAACCGATAAATCTCAATCAATCCACGACCTCGACCTCAATTTTTTGTAGCGGAACGCCTACCTGTTGGCACGGTCTGGTGGTCCAGAGTACTGCCTCAGCCCTTTTAAACAATCAGAGTGGGATAGCAGGGACCGGCGGCCAGGTTATTTACCCGATGCTTTTCAAGAACCATGCTGCTTATGGAGAGGGCGAACGCCTTGTATCCTTATACCAGTCAGCCGCAATGGTGAGTCAGGCGGTCTATTGGGGGGCCGATATCATTAATATGTCGTTCGGTTATTGGGGTTTTGGCTACGACGTCTCGGATTGTCGAGATATAACACAGTGTTCCTATTTTCGTGATGCGGTCAGGGAGGCGATCGATGATAGCCAGGTGATAATTGTTGCAGCGGCTGGAAATCAGAACTGGAACTTGACTACTAATAGTCTCTACCCCTGTGAATTTCCCGGTGTGATCTGTGTCGGTTCCGGCAGAGAATCCCGCTGGATCATTCCCGATGGTCCTGATCCAGATACGAATCCTGATGGGGGTTCTAATTACAGTGCAAATGTCGCACTCTATGCACCTCCTCCTTTTTTCGGACTTTTCTCCAGGGAATGCCTCACAAATGCTCCCTGTGCTATAACGGTTGAAGAATTCGCCAGCTCCGCTGTAACGCCCGGTATGAACTCAGGTACCTCACTGGCATCCCCCTATGTCGCCGGGGTTATTGCCATGATGAAGGCACTCAAGCCGACACTGACGCCGCTTGAGGCGCTCGAGATTCTTCAAATCACCGCCTCACCCAGCCCAGATGAAACGATGCGAGCTCCCGACGCCAACCCAGCCTCAGCTGGAATCATGCCCCCCGGGTACATAAATCCCTACAGGGCGATTCAAGAGGTGATCAGGCGTGAAGGGATTACGCTTCCACCGGATGAAAACAACACCAGAGATGATGCCGTGGGGATTTCTATGAATGGAGGTGTTGAATCTGGGACCGATGGGCCAACTATTTTTCACCCTTTTGAGGTGGCCGGGTCGATAGTTCCTGGTGGGGATGAGGATTGGTATCGATTCTCCTCAAATGTTAACTACAGCTCATTGGAGATCAGACTCAGTGCTCGCAATGTTGCTGGAACAGTTGGGGATAGAGTCGTGGAGTTAAACGGCCCCTATTTCCTCCAGCATGCTGAGACGACGGTCGATCACCTGACTCCGATCATGATCAATCCTCTCCCGCCAAACGGGTTGGCGAATTATCTGAAGATTTATGGGGATGCCGACACCTTTGGCAATTACCGATTGACGCTCCAACAGCGCGATGTCGTCCTGCCTCCCGATCGCTATGACGATCAAAGCCCTTCCGGTGAGTTGCGAAATGAGACCCAGGAGACCGCTACCTGGTTGAGGAGAATTGCCTTAGGAGGGGGCGGATCATCAAGCGAGCTTGGAGAGGTACAGGAGGTGGAACTGAGCTCACCCTTTGGAGTTGATCTGACGGGGTTTAATTTTGATAGAGGATCGGATAACGATTATTTTCAGTTGCAGCTTCCTGCCGAGAGGTGTCTGTCACCCGAAGAAATCAGGGAGTTTGAGTCTTCGGATACAATGGGTGGTACTGTTCAGTATGAATATCGCGCAGGTTACTTTGCGATCTCTCTTATCGGCAGCCCCCTCTCACATCATTATCCTGACAGTATCCATGTCGAACTTTTTGATGGAACCACTTGGTCGCCGATCCCTGCCAGTTCTTTAATAGGATCAGTGAGTGCTGGTCGGGGGCTTCGAATCGAATGTCCGCATTCGATCGTTTCTTCAGGTGTCATAGGAATCAGGATTCGGTCAAGTGATGACCAATTTGAACGCAGAAACTATTACAACCTAAATCTAAAGTATGTCCCTTGGTCGTTTCAGATAAGAGTTTCGAGAGATTTGCTCCCTTCCTTGGAACATCTCGTGGATGAGGCAACTCTCCTCGGTTTTTTAACCGATATCGACTTGGGAAAGATTGATTTGACAAAGCCTCGCCAGGGTTTTTTCCCGAAGAGCGGTCTCTGTCGATCAACCGCCTGTCCGGATGATCCCGATCCTGAATATTATCTCTTCGATATCGGACAGCAGGTGACTGATTTTATGGTTCAGATCTCCTCAAGCCCCGCCTGTCAGATGACCGTCCGACTCCTCGATAGCGGGAAGCGACTCATGAGAGAGGGAGAGAATTTTGATTCGGCCACTTCAGATCAGAAGGTCAGTCGACTGGGGAGTGTCAGCCTAAATCAGGGACGTTACCTTGTTGAGGTTGATGGTAAAACCCCATGCAACTATTCGCTCTCGATGGGGCTTCAGAAATGATTCGTTACACCCACTTAATCGAACACCCGATCGGGCTTACTGGATCACTGTGCATCCTGGTAAGTTCCTAAAATCGTTATCGAGGGTGATGATTTTGGCCTGTTGAGAGAGGGCTGTTGCGTAAACAATCGCATCGGCGGTTCCCAGCTTGTATTGATGGCTGAGTTCGGCCGCATTGAGGGCCAATTCCGCATCAAGAGGGCGGACATCCCCATGCTGCATTTGGTCAACATAGAAAAGGGCCTTTTCAGATCCGAGTTTGGCTGTGAGATGCCGGTAGACCTCGTAAAGGACGATCGTTGGAAGAACAAACTGTTCCTCTTTTTTAAGATACTGATCGATGGCAGAGGCGGAGGGTGATTCCAGAAAATAGGCGATCCAGGCAGAAGAATCTATCAAGATCATAAGGGACGATCCGACTTGTCTCTCAATCCTTCCAGTGTGATCCCTGTTCCCTTGAGTGTACCACGAAGCTTCCGGATGGGAACGCGTGGCACCAGATGGATAATGCCACCACGCTCATAAACGATCATCTTCTGCCCCGGCCGGAGCGAGACCCTCTCCCGAACCTCCTTGGGGATCACAACCTGGTATTTGGGAGAAACCGAGGTGTACGTCATAATGAGATAATGTATGACACACTATCGATCGATAGTCAAGGCGTAGCACGAGAGAGGTGATTAAACCCATTTAATCGAACAGCCGATCGGGTGGGATTCTGGATTGCGGACCGGTTTTCCTGCGACGAGATCGTCCAATGCATCTCGAAGGTACTGTCTGGTCACCTTTTTCGGATTTTCGTGATTGTCATCCACGCGTCCATGGAATCGGAGACGTCGCTCGGCATCAAAGGCGAAAAACTCCGGAGTGCAGGCAGCGTCATACGCCTTGGCGACCTTTTGTGATTCGTCTCGAAGGTAGGGAAAATTGTAATGTTTCTCCCGGGCCCGAATCTTCATATTTTCCAGATTGTCTTCAGGATATTCGTTTGCATCGTTTGCACAGATCGCGACGAATTGAACCCCTTTCTCTGCGTAATCTTTCTGCACGGCGATCATGCGGTCTTCATAGGCCTGCACATAAGGGCAGTGATTGCAGGAGAATATGACGACGAGGATTTTTTTGTCTTTAAATGAAGCGAGGGAGCAGGTTTTTCCATCGACGCCCGGAAGTGAAAAATCCGGCGCCTTATCTCCGAACTTGAGCTTTGGGGCGTTTTGTGTGATGAGAACCATCTCGTTTCTCCTCTCTTGCCCGGGTGGCGGAATTGGCAGACGCGCTAGCTTCAGGAGCTAGTGGCCGCAAGGTCGTGCAGGTTCAAGTCCTGTCCCGGGCACAAGTCCTGTCCCGGACTATTAATGTTTGTAACGGCCTCCTCCCCCTCCTTTATCCTCATCATCTTCAGTATCGCCAGGCTGTTCCGGTTCCCCCTCGTCCTCATCGATTTCTTCAAGACCTGAGTCGTCAAAAATATCTTTTCCGCAGTTGGGACAGACGGAGTCCCCTCCGGTGTAGGCTCCACAATGGGGACAATAATCATCCATCATATCGTCATCGCGCCCTGGCATGAAGGTACCTCCTTAATTTTCTTTTCTGGATCATCTTTGTTGTTTTACCTATCAAGGTATGGCATGAAAAAAGAGGTGAAATCAATATCTTTTGCTCAAGGTGTCGATCAGATTATTCAAGAATTTGAACTTTCGACCCACTACCCTCCGAAGGTCTTATCAGAGGCAGAGCTTCTCTCGGAGGATTCTTTGGGCCACGTGATTTCCGGTCGGGTTGATTTGAGAAAAGAGAAGGTGGTGACAATCGACGGGGAGACGGCGCGTGATTTCGATGATGCTGTTTCTGTCCAACAAAAGCCAAATGGTCATTTTATCCTGAAAGTTTCCATTGCGGATGTGAGTTACTATGTATCGGTTGGTTCCGCGTTGGATCATGAGGCGTATCGACGCGCGACAAGCGTTTATTTCCCTGATCGGGTATTGCCGATGTTTCCCGAAAGGCTCTCGAATGATCTTTGCAGTCTCGTGCCTCGAAGAGATCGACTTACTGTCACGGCAGAGATGGAATTTGATCCAAAAGGGAAGAAGATTGCCTCCCGTTTTTATCGGAGTGTTATTCGAAGTTTTGCCCGTCTGACCTATACGGAGGTGCGAAAAGTCTTGCTTGACCGGGATCCAGCTCTTCGAAAAAGGCATGAGCCTCTCATTGCGGATCTGGAGCTCATGGCGGATCTGGCAGAGCGGATGCGACAACGACGGTTTGCCAGAGGAAGCCTGGATTTCGATCTCCCTGAACCGGAGATTGTCCTGGATCTGGAAGAGGGGGGGATTGATAAGATTGTTAAGGCCGAAAGAAACCTGGCCCACCGCTTGATCGAAGAATTCATGATCGCTGCGAACGAATCCGTCGCGAGTTTTCTTCGCGACAGAAAGGCGCCTGCAGTCTATCGAATTCATCCCTCACCGACGCCGGAAAAAATAAAGGACTTCGTGCTTCTTTTACATAACTTGGGCATCCCTTTTCGTAAGAAGAGGTCTTTTGAGCCGAGGGATTTTTCGCGTATTCTGGATTTTGTGAGAGGGGGAAAAGAAGAGAAGATTATCAATGGGATGTTGGTGAAGACGCTTGAGCGGGCTATTTATAATACAAAAAATGTCGGTCATTTCGGGTTGGCCTCTGAATGCTACACACATTTTACCTCTCCGATTCGCCGTTACCCTGACCTGATGGTGCATCGAGCCTTGTGCCAGTTGATGGGGGTTGTTAGGGGGAGAGCAGGATCTCCCCCTAACTTTAGCGAGCGTCCCCGCCGTTTCCAAGGCGGGGCGCAAGCGAATCGACTCGAAGAAGAGGCGCGGCATTGCTCGGAGAGGGAGAGGGTTGCGATGAAGGCGGAATGGGCGAGTCGTGATCTGGCCGCCGCGTTTTTTATGAAGGACAAGGAGGGGGAGAAGTTCCCCGCGATCATTAGTGGCATGACGAAGTTTGGATTTTTTGTCGAGATTTCTCCTTATTATGTTCAAGGGCTTGTTCCTTTGAGGAGCTTGAAGGATGACTATTATGTCTTGAGATCGACAGGGCATGAGATCGTGGGGCTTAGGAAAAAGAGGCGCTTTCGCTTGGGTGAGCCGATTACAGTGATTCTTGAGCGGGTAAATCTGGAGAAGAGGTGGATTGATTTTAGCCTAGCAAAGTAGGGGCCATTTTGGTCCAAACCCTTTGGTGTGCGATTTTTCCATGTAAACGTCTTGACACCCCAAGTGGTGAGTTTTATTCTTTCAACAGAAACTTGGATCTTTGACATTCCCCTCTCTGGCGCGTGAAGAGGTTGATGTCTTAAAAACCCGTACGATCTTTTTGGGGACTGTCCCTTGCTGTGGTGTGCAGGCCCATTGCTTCTAGAATGGGAAGTCTAAAGCAGTAATACGGTTCCCCCCTAGATGAACTAGGGTTTTTCTAAGTCTCAATCTCCACGGCCAAGATAGGGGATAAATGTTGCCCTGCTTCACTAAAGCAACGCAGGGCAAGATTTAAATCCTGTCTTATACTACTAAAGACAGGATCTATGGAGGCAGTGAGGAAAGAAAGGAATTTTAATTTTTAAGGGGTTGGGTTTACTTTTAAGTCAAGGAAGATGAAGATTTTTTCTGTTATCAACAAGAGCTTTTTCCAAGAACTCATGAGAGATCCATCTCCACCCTTGCTTTCTTGCTGTGAGTGATTGTTTTATTCAAAAACTGAAATCCGTCATAAAAATCTAAAGAAGAGGGCTTCGTTTGGAAATGTTTTTTATTCAAAATGGAGCCAGAAGATTTGCTCTCGTGCTTTGCCCTATTTTCAAAAGGCACGGTCTCTCGCGCTTTATTTCCCTTTAAAAGGTGAGGTTTGGCCTTGGGATATTTTCCTCGAGGCAAGACGGCAAGGCAAAAAGATCTTTTTTCCACGCGTTTCCGGAAACAAACTGTTTTTTGTTCCCTTTTCTGAAACGACTTCCTTTGAGATGAGTTCTTTGGGAGTTTTCCAACCAGAAGTGGGAACTTCCGCTCTTCAGGGGATTGATTGTGTCTTGGTGCCTGGGATTGCCTTTGATCATGATGGTTTTCGGGTTGGTTTTGGGAAGGGCTACTATGATCGTGCCTTAAAAAAATACATGGGGTTAAAAATCGGTCTTGCTTACGATCACCAGATTATTCCCCATCTCGAATCGAGGGGACATGATGTCCCCTGTGATTTTGTCGTGAGTGAGAAGCGAATCATGAGGAGGAGTCTATGAATAGTGCTATTGTTTTGGGTGCTGTGGTTCTTGTTTCTATTATTGGGACGGTTCTTTTCCTGAAGAGTCGGAGAAGGTCCGGAGTTCTTGATGACGGATCTCAGACGGGGAGAATTCGCAATCTGATTGCAGAGGCAGAGGTCAAGGCAAAAAGTATTCAGAAAGAGGCCGAGTCTTCTGCCAAGGAGCTGATTTTAAAAGGAAGGTTGGAGACTGAGGAGAATTATAAACTCAAGATGCAGGAGCTCCAGATTCAGGAGAGAGATTTGAGAGGTCTGGAAATAAGGCTGGAGCGGCGCCACTCGGATCTGGATAGGACAGAACAGGAGAGTCGGAGGCTGGAACAGAGCTTGGGGGAGAGAAAAAAAGTCCTAGAACAGAAGGAGCAGGAATATGGGACCTTGGTGGATCAAACCCGAAAGACCCTCGAAAAAGTTTCAGGCATTAGCTCGGAACAGGCAAAAAAAATGCTTATGGATGAATTTTTGTCTGAGGTTCGTCATGATGCGGCAAAAAAAGCGAAGCAGATAGAAGACGAAATCAAGGACTCTTCGGAACAAAAAGCAAAAAAAATAATCAGTTTGGCGGTCGAACGTTTGGCAGGGGAGTGGGTTCAAGAGTCTACCGTCAGCACTGTAAAATTGCCGAGCGATGATATGAAGGGGAGAATTATCGGTCGAGAGGGGAGGAATATTCGGACACTGGAAGCGCTGACCGGAGTTGATTTGATTATTGATGAGACACCGGGAGCGGTTGTCCTTTCTTCACACAATCCGGTTCGACGAGAGATTGCGAGGGTTGCCCTTGAACGTCTCCTGCAGGATGGGCGCATCCATCCCGCGAGGATTGAAGAGACGTTAACAAAGGTAACACAGGAAGTTGAAAAGGGAATTCGGGAAGCGGGCCAGGCGGCGTTGTTTGAACTGGATATCCATGGGGTTCATCCTGAAATCGTGAAACTTTTGGGGAGTCTCAAGTTCCGTTACAGTTATGCCCAAAATGTCTTGAGACATTCTATTGAGGTTGGTTTTCTCTGTGGGATGATGGGGGCAGAGCTTGGACTCAACCAGAAGATTGCACGCCGGGCAGGCCTTCTCCATGACATTGGCAAGGCACTCACCCACGAAATTGAGGGCTCTCATGCGGTCATCGGAGGTGAAGTTGCGAAAAAATATGGCGAACCTGCCGAGGTGGTTCATGGGATCTGGGCCCACCATGAGGATATTCCTCAGGAGTCTGTTCTGGATCATTTGGTGGAGGCGGCGGATGCCCTTTCAGGCGCCAGGCCAGGGGCCCGCATGGAACAAGCAGAGGCGTATGTAAAACGACTTGAAGATCTGGAACGGATTGCAACGTCATTTGACAATATCGAGAAGGCGTATGCGATTCAGGCAGGACGTGAGCTACGCGTCATGGTCCAACCTGGAAAGGTGAATGATGACATGGCGAATCTTATTTGTCGTGACATTGCGAAACAGATTGAAAAGGAACTGACTTATCCCGGCCAGATCAAGGTGACTGTGATTCGGGAAACACGAGCCGTTACTTACGCAAAATAAATATGAAAATCCTCTTTATTGGTGATGTTTTCGGAGAACCGGGAAGACAGGCAGTGAAGGAAAAGCTTCCTCTATTGCGTCAGCAACATGGAATCGATTTTGTTGTCGCTAATGTCGAAAATGCGGCCCACGGCAAGGGGGTCACTCCAAAAATGATCGAAGAGTTTCAGCAATGGGGAGTCAATGCCTGCACCGCCGGAAATCATATCTGGGATCAGAGGGAAATTGTTTCTTACATTGCTAATTCCAAGATACTGATGCGGCCTGCGAATTATCCAACGAAAGCACCCGGCGAGGGCTCTTTGATCTTTGAGGTTTATGCAGGGATTCGAGTCGTTGTGATCAGTTTGGAAGGACAGGTCTTGATGGGGAATGCGATCGGTTCGCCGTTTGAGGCGGTGGATCGAGAGTTAGAGAAATGGAAGGGGAGGGCCGAGATCTTTGTTGTGGATATGCACGCTGAGGCGACCAGCGAGAAGCGGGCAATGGGATGGTATCTGGATGGGCGTGTTGCTGCTGTTGTAGGGACGCATACACATGTCCCGACCGCTGATGAGGAGATTCTGCCAAATGGAACCGCTTACATCACAGATGTCGGGATGTCCGGTCCTTATCGCTCAGTGATCGGTCTTGATAAGGATGTGGCGATTCGAAAATTTACGACCCGTCTTCCGGAGAAATTTGTTGTCGGAACGGGCGATGCGCGACTTTCCGCCGTCCTGATTGACGTTGATGAACGAACCGGCAAGGCGAAAAAGATATTGAGGATTCAGGAAAGAGTTTCCCTATAAGGTGACCGTAGCTTTTCCCAAGTTAGTGTGGTAATGTAGGTTCATGAAAAGAAAAATGACTCCGAAGGAAGCAAAGGCCTTTTTAGCGCGATTTGAAGAGGTCAATCAGTTTGAGATTGATGAGATGAGAAGAACTCCATTACGGGAAAAATTGATTCAATGTGTCCGGATGATGGGTTTTGCCCTAAGGCTTGTTTCTCGAGAGGGTCGGGCAGATGAGACCTCTTTGGTGAGAGATCGGTGGCTGAAACTTCGGGAGAGAACGGTTGGTTAAAACTGAAGAGTGGTTAAAACCCTTTTGGGAGACATTGCGCGATCTTCTCTCGTTTTTTCGAAATGCTCGATTTCCCCATATGATCATTGGGGGAATAGCCGTATCGCTCGTCGGAAAGCCCAGGGCGACGCAGGACATCGACGGCCTTGTTCTCTTGAAGGGTGACCAGCAGGAAGAATTCTTCAAAAAAATCCTCAATTCTGATTTTTTACCTCGCCTCTCGGGTGCCTTTGAGTTTGCAAGACGGCGGCGCGTTTTGCTTCTGGAACATAAAGAGAGTCGGATCAAGATTGACATATCTTTTGCGGATCTTCCATTTCAGGAAGAAGCCTTGGAACGGAAGACAGATGTGAGCATTGACGATCTTAAAATTCCGACTCCTTCGCCCGAGGATCTCGTGATCATGAAAGCGGTCGCCCATCGGCCGCGAGACATTGCGGATATCGAGGGAATTCTACCCCTTAATCCCGACATGGATTTAAAAAGAGTCCAATACTGGGTGAGGGAATTTGCCAGGGTTTTGGAGATGCCGGAGATTTACAAGGATTTGGAAAAGCTGCTCAAGGCAAGGTCCAAAAGGGGAAGGCGAAAAAGATATTGAGAATTTATGAGAGAATTTCTTAGCCACTCACGAATATTCCACTTGTTTTGCTCACCCTCAAGCTATATCATTCAGCGTAGTGCCTCGGATTCTTTTAGCTCTGGCGATTACATTCCTGCTCCTCCTCCCCCAAGGGGTTTTCTCCAAAAATCACTTTAAGTTGGCTCGCTCAAAAAAGAAGCCCCCCTTGGCAACTACTTGGGAGAGCAATTTCCAAAAAAACGTCGTGGAACTTCAGTCGATCTTCGGATCGGAGATTTTTTCGATCATGCCCAAATTTGCCAAGCAAAGAGGAGTTCCTGACTTTTCATTGACGGAAGACAAGATCCTTCATGACTACTTCCGATATTTCCGTGAAGGGAACACGGTGAAGACCTTTGAAAAATTTTATCAATTCGTCGAGTGGTCCCGATACGTTGATAAAAATACCATTCGATTTCTTGATGCCGCTCTATCCCGGCAACTGGACTATTGTATCAAACAGAAACAAAATGAGTGCGTTCAGTCCCTGCTCAATCCGGCCCTTCACGTCGCCGACCTGTTGAGCTTCGAATCGATCCTGCAGGAAAGGGCCAAAAAACATAAGGCAGCCGTACTCAAGGCAGCAGCGAGCTGGCCGGGCGACAACGGTTTTTGGATCTATAATGTCTGGAGAAACACCCTTGAAAGGCATGATGAAAATACCATTCTGCTAAGTGGCCGGCGGACCACAGTCCGATCTATTTACCTGGCCACCCTTTCCCTGATCTATCCGGAGCGGATGAGGTTTGGCGATACCCCGAGTTCCGTCTGCGATCTTGCCCAGTCCATGGGGGGAACTTCAGCCTTTCTTTGCAATCCCGATATGGAAGAGATCTGTTTCAACCAGCGACAACCCCCCGTGGCGGGAACGGCACAAACGGAGCCTCCTCAACAAAATCAGCAGGACTCGTCAGCGAACCCGGAGCAGAGACTCAATACAGACACACTCTCGGGTCAGTTGGCCCAAGTGGATGAACAGACGGCGAGGCAGATGGGGTGTAGCGGAAGATTAGGGAAAGGTCTGATGAACAGCCTCTCCGCTTCAATTCCCAGTGCACGGTCCTGCTTCATGAGTGCGGCACGCCAGATGGCGAGCCAACAACCGGCGAGGGCCCTTGTCAATACGGTTGAGATATGCGTCCAGCAGGCGCGGGACCAACGATTGATCGATTCCCAGATCCCCGGCATTACCGATCCGGAATGTTCGTTGACCGATGGCTCATCCACTGAAGTAATTAGAGATGATCCTCTTCCGTGCAGACCGGTGGATAGCAGTGGCTGGGCGCATTGCACCGGGGATCGCCGAGAGTGTAGACGAGCTCATGGAAATGATATTAACAGCCGTGCCTGCGAGTCGCTAAGAGAAGATCATGTCAATCAGAGAATAAGTGACATTTGCCGGCCAGGTGATCTGACTTGTGCCGGTAGAGTCAGGGCTGCTCAAAACCGAGCCGCGAGAGAGGCGAGAATCAATCTTGTCAGCGCGAGAGAATCACCATGTCCTGGCGTTGGTGCTTGCAATGTTCGCGGGACCTCCAAAGATGGCAGAGATGATATTTATGTCAATGTTGATAATCTATCGAGTCCAAATACCACTTCAAATGACGCACAATTTTTTACTGGGTACGTTGTACACGAAGTTGATCATCGGGCTGACGAGATCCTTGGCCGCAAAGAAACAATGGGAACTCATGCAGATATTTACGCAGAACAATGCCGTATTTCGGGATTGAGTGGAGATGCAGATTGTAGGCCAGAAACTTATTTACGCAATTGTCATGAACACGGCCTGGACTGTGATCGGGCAGCTAGTCTCCATAATGATACTGCACCCGATGGCCCCGGTGCCGGCAGTGGTGAAAACTGTAGCGCCGCGGCCCAGCGCTTTGCCGATCTGGTCGGCTGTACTAGCGGTCCGGTTTTATCCAGACTTCATCCTCCGCCTTCCCCACCAAACCCGGTAGGGCCCCAAATTTATCCGAACGATGAGGGGGGTGGGGCCGTGGGAGACGTTTTGTATAAGTCCAGCCCCTTGATACAATGTATGAATTGGAACGGGGGGATTCCAAAGGATCAATTTCAACAGGCCGAGGAATTTTGCCGCGGAAATCGGGAAGACCCCCCCGACTTTTGCCTGAATGGCACTCCCCATCCGGCTTGTAACTGTGCCATTTATAGAGAATCGGCATCCGGCGCTGAGTCACCGATGCAACTTTACTGCAGCAGAGGGGGACGCGCCTGTCCCGATGATATTGAAGGGATACATGCCACCCCTTGTCCACCCCCTCAGGAACTGGTTTGCGGATTTCGGGAACCTCCATTGTGCCGTTGTAGCACACCAACTGTCCCTGGCGGCGGGGCAGGAGGAGATCCGGACACGCCTGAAACCCCTTCTTTATAGTGAAATTTCCAATCATTGACCCCATGACTCGATGGGAGTCTTGGCAAAATAGGTTGCGAAATATATGTGGTGGGTTAAATGCCGGGCATGACTCCACAAGAGGAGTTAAGTATCCTGAAACGCGGTATCGTCGAGATCATTTCCGAAGAAGAGCTTTTGGCCAAATTAAAAAAAGGCAAACCGCTTCGGGTCAAGGCGGGCTTTGATCCAACCTCGCCTGATCTTCATTTGGGACATACCGTTCTCTTGCAGAAGATGAAACAGTTTCAGGATCTGGGCCACGAAGTTATTTTTATCATCGGCGATTATACCGCGATGATCGGTGATCCATCGGGGAGGAATGAAACGCGTCCGCCACTTAGCACCGAACAAATCCGCCACAATGTAAAAACTTACGAAGATCAGGTTTTCAAAATTTTGGATCAAGCGAAGACGAAGGCTGTTTACAACTCTGAATGGTTGGGAAAAATGGTTGCGACCGACCTCATCCGTCTTGCCGCCAAAAAAACAGTTTCCAGAATGCTTGAACGGGATGATTTTGAGAAGAGATACAAAAGTGACCTGCCGATTAGTTTGCATGAATTTCTTTATCCCTTATTGCAAGGGCAAGATTCTGTTGAAGTGAAGGCTGATGTTGAATTGGGTGGAACGGACCAAAAGTTTAATCTTCTCGTGGGACGAGACCTCCAAAGAGACGCCAAACAAGAACCCCAAGTCGTGATGACACTTCCGCTCCTGGTCGGTACGGATGGTGTACAGAAAATGAGTAAGTCTTATGGAAATGCGATCGGGATTGCGGAGTCGCCGGAGGAAATGTTTGGGAAGATCATGTCCGTTTCCGATAATCTGATGTGGAATTACTACGAGTTGCTTTCTCAGAAGCCACTTTCAGAGATTCAAAAATTAAGAGAGGAGGTGCGGGCCGGAACATTTCATCCCAAGGAGGCCAAGAAGAATTTGGCCGTGGAAATTGTCGCTCGTTTTCATAATTCAAGTGTCGCCGAAAACGCTGCTCAGGAATTTGAGAAAATATTTTCAAAAAAAGAACTCCCCTCGAACATCTCACAAACTAAAATAGAAACAGGCGACTCACTCGTAAACATTTTGTCTCAGTGTGGTGGTTTCAAGAGCAAGAGCCATATCCGGCAACTCATCGGTCAGGGAGCGGTTCGCGTTAATAATCAAAAGGTGACCGACATCCATTATCGCCTTGAACTTCCCGGTGAATATCTGGTTCAGGCTGGCGCACGCTGGTTTAATAAGATCATTCTCAAGAACACTCCTTGACTTAAAAAAAAAACGCCGTAATATCGCTAGCTTGCTCGGGGGGTCTCTTGAAAAGCAAATAATGTGGCTATAAAGAGAGAACTATTTGACATTTCAGCATTTTTCTTGCTACACGATGACGCCTTTTTCTTCGCTCTTTGAAAACTAGATAGATAGACCAATTGGGACCCAGAAATTTTTTTGCAAACTCCAGCCTCTCAATCAAATCCTGAAGCGAACCTCAAAAAGGAACGCGTTGCCAGGAGGCGGTGAGGGGCAACAGTTAAAAATTTAACTGGAGAGTTTGATTCTGGCTCAGAACGAACGCTGGCGGCGTGCCTAACACATGCAAGTCGCACGAGATAGGCGTAGCAATACGCTGTGTAAAGTGGCGCACGGGTGAGTAACACGTGGGAAACCTGCCCTGAAGACCGGGACAACCTGCCGAAAGGCGGGCTAATACCAGATGAGACCACAAGATCGTTGGATTTAGAGGTTAAAGATGGCCTCTACATGTAAGCTATCACTTCAGGAGGGGCCCGCGGCCCATCAGCTAGTTGGTAGGGTAATGGCCTACCAAGGCTTTGACGGGTAGCTGGTCTCGGAGGAAGCACCGGCTAACTCCGTGCCAGCAGCCGCGGTAAAACGGAGGGTGCGAGCGTTGTTCGGAGTTACTGGGCGTAAAGCGCGTGCAGGTGGTTTTTTAAGTCTTGTGTGAAAGCCCTCGGCTTAACCGAGGAATTGCGCAGGAAACTGGAAGACTTTGAGTCCGGGAGGAGAGAGCGGAATTCTCAGTGTAGAGGTGAAATTCGTAGATATTGGGAAGAACACCGGTGGCGAAAGCGGCTCTCTAGAACGGTACTGACACTCATACGCGAGAGCGTGGGGAGCAAACAGGATTAGATACCCTGGTAGTCCACGCCGTAAACGATGGATGCTAGGTGTTCGGGGAGTTGACCCCCTGAGTGCCGTCGCTAACGCATTAAGCATCCCGCCTGGGGAGTACGGTCGCAAGACTAAAACTCAAAGGAATTGACGGGGGCCCGCACAAGCGGTGGAGCATGTGGTTCAATTCGACGCAACGCGAAG
>JACPAK010000009.1 GCA_016180845.1 Deltaproteobacteria bacterium | reverse complement strand
AAATGTCAGACGATCCCGGATCAGCTGATCCTTCGCAAGACCGATCATTACCTTCGCCGGGGCGGTCCGATCGAGCGGGTTATAGACCGAGAAGCTGAAGGAGGAGGGAGGTAAAGAATCTGCAAAGGTTCTTGGGCATAGAAGGCACAGTGTATTGTCGAGAACCAGACCGGTTTGGTTGCTCCTTTTTTAGGAGGTATATACAAAAGACGTGCCAACGGTATTGGGAGATTAATGAGACCTGGAGGGACCACCACCGTCTGATTTCCGGACGGACCGTCCGAAAATCGGACGCTCCCTACAATCAATAGTCTGTAAGACGGTCTGCTAAGGGGCCGGCGAGCCGTTTTTGCCTGTTTTCGCCTTGACGAATCTTTTTTTTTTGGCTACCTCTCCGACCTTACATTAATCCTGAGGTGGTTTTAAAAAGCCTCAAAAAAATAAGGAGTTAACTATGGGTCGCAACTTCCTCTTCAGTTCTGAGTCTGTTACTGAAGGTCATCCCGACAAGGTTTGTGATCAGATTTCGGATGCCGTCCTGGATGCCTTGATCGCACAGGATCCCGATTCACGAGTCGCCTGTGAAACCCTCGCAAAGGATGATCTTGTGGTCGTTGCGGGTGAAATCACCTCAAAAGGTTCCGTCGATTTCGATCGAGTTACACGAAAGGTTATTTCAGATATCGGCTATACAGATCCTGAGTTTGGGATCGACGCCAAAAGCTGCCGCGTTCAGGTCGCTGTAAGCCAACAATCACCTGATATTTCTCAGGGCGTTACCGAGGGAGAAGGTCTTTTCAAAGAGCAAGGGGCCGGTGATCAGGGACTCATGTTCGGTTATGCAACGGACGAGACCCCTGAGTTGATGCCAATGCCGATCCTTTATGCCCACAAACTTACCGCCCGTCTTGCCGAGGCGAGGAAAAAGAAGGAACTCACTTTCTTGCGTCCGGATGGAAAATCACAGGTTACCGTTGAATACGAGAATGACCGTCCCCAAAGGATTCGAACGATCGTTATTTCCACCCAACATTCACCGGACGTCAAATACGAAACCCTGAAAGAGGCGGTCATTGAACAAGTGATCAAGAAATCAATTCCACCCTCAATGTTGGATAAAGAAACCCAATTTTTGATTAATCCGACCGGTCGTTTTGTGGTCGGGGGCCCTCGAGGAGATTCGGGCCTCACGGGACGAAAGATTATTGTCGATACCTACGGTGGATGGGGTCGTCATGGTGGTGGAGCCTTTTCCGGAAAAGATCCCTCAAAAGTAGATCGCTCCGCTTCTTACATGGCCCGCTATGCCGCCAAGAATGTTGTCGCCGGGGGATTGGCTCGTTGTTGTGAGGTTCAGATTGCCTACGCCATCGGTTATCCTGAACCGGTCTCCTTCATGGTCGATACCTTTGGAACAGGAAAATTTGACGATGAAAGGATTACGCAAATTGCCCGAGAGTTATGGAGTCTGAAACCGGCAGCTATTATTAAAACACTCAACCTCAAACGCCCTATCTATCAAAAGACAGCCAGCTACGGTCACTTCGGAAGGCTCGACCCTGACTTTACCTGGGAAAAAACAGACCGGGCGAATGAGATCAAATCACTCACCGGTGTTTATAACCGTGTGACATCCTAAAGGAGATGGTTATGGCCTGCGACATTAAGGATAAAAATCTGGCTGAACAAGGAGTCCTCCGTATGGAATGGGCAGCTCAAAGCATGCCTGTTCTTCAGCAGATCCAAAAACGGTTTGAAAAAGAAAAACCGTTGAAGGGGTTGAAGATTGCTGCCTGTCTTCATGTCACCACAGAGACAGCCAATCTCATGCTGGCGCTCAAGTCGGGTGGCGCTCATGTTGCGCTCTGCGCCTCAAACCCCTTGTCAACCCAGGATGATGTCGCCGCTGCCCTAGCCATCAGACATGATATGCCTGTGTTCGCAATCAAAGGCGAAGATAACAAAACCTACTACGAACATATTGAAGCGGTCTTGAACACCCAACCTGTCATGACGATGGATGATGGAGCCGATCTTGTTACAACACTCCATCAAAAACGTAAAAACCAGTTGAGCCAGATTCTTGGTGGAACCGAAGAGACAACAACTGGGGTTATCCGACTCAAGAGCATGGAGGCGAATAAAGTGCTCGCCTATCCTATTATCGCCGTGAATGAGGCCCAGACCAAATATCTCTTCGACAACCGTTATGGCACCGGCCAGAGCACGGTGGATGGGATCATCCGGGCCACTAACCGCCTCTTCGCAGGAAGTAACTTTGTTGTCTGTGGTTATGGATGGTGTGGTCGAGGCCTGGCTCAACGGGCTCGCGGCATGGGAGCCAAGGTTATCGTGACTGAAATCGATCCGTTGAAGGCCCTCGAAGCGGTCATGGATGGTTATTCAGTCATGAGCATGGCCGAGGCAGCCCCATTGGGGGATTTCTTCTGCACGGTAACAGGCAACAAGTCCGTCCTCCGCAGAGAGCACTATGAGAAAATGAAAGATGGGGCGATTATCGCGAACTCCGGCCATTTCAACGTTGAAATTGATATTCCGTCTTTGGAGTCTCTCGCCGTTTCGAAACGGACGCTCCGTGATTTCCTTGTCGAATACAAACTCTCTGATGGCCGTCGAATTAATCTCCTGGCCGAGGGACGGCTTGTGAATCTCTCCTCCGCAGAAGGTCATCCCTCAAGCGTGATGGATATGAGCTTTGCCAATCAATCACTCTCAGCCGAGTTTTTGGTCAAAAATGCAAAAACCTTACAGAAAAGGGTTTACGACGTCCCTCAAGAAATCGATCGGGAGATTGCCCGCCTGAAGCTCAAAGGAATGGGGGTTTCCATTGATACCTTGACCACCGAGCAAGAAAAATATCTCTCCTCGTGGAGTGAAGGGACCTAGTGCTGACGTCGGCTGAGTCGTTTGCGCGTTTCTTCCATAAGAATCTGAACTGAGGGCATCTCATCCGTATTGGGGAATTCCTGTACGATCGTCTCGAGAAGAGCGAGAATCTTTCCATAATCCTTTTTTTGGTCAAAAAGCTGTCGTGCCTCATTTAGAATTTCCAGCGCCTTTTTGTTTTCCATATCAACAATTCTCGCCCGAAGAAGATGGGCCTTTTCAAAAGACAGATGAGTCGGTTGGGATTCAATTTCCTTCAAAAAGTCGATCGTCCCGGCAGGAGGGAACTGCCCTGCATCCAAAGTCGTTTCAATATCGATAAGGCGAATCGCCACCTGATCTCCCTTGCGGGCCTCCCTTTCCTTCATCTTTTCAATTCTCTCTTGGGCACGAGCCACCATCTGTTTTTGATCCTCATTCAGCATGATGACCTTGTAATAGGCGGCCCGTGCCTCCGGGTAACGTCCTTGGAGAAAAAGCAGGTTGGCAAGATCGTATTGAATCCGAATCAGATACGATTGACTTGGGGCCTCTTTGAGAAGGTCCTGCAACTTTTTAATCGCCTCATCGATCTTTCCCTCCCCCGCCAAACGGTGACTTGATTCAAGCTCCACCTGAACCTTTTGATTCAGATCTTTAAGCGACCCCTCACCCTCTTCCCCCCATAGGGGGACACAAAAAAGGAGCAGGAGAAAGAGGATTTTGAACCACATGAGAACCCACTTGTTCGACTTTATTTCCCCAAAGTCAAGTAGGAGACTTGTGGGGTCTTAACCCCCCAAAAAGGAGGCATAAACTCAGGGTAACCACTCTAAAAGGGGGAAAAACAAAAAATATCAATAAATTACTAAATGATTTCATATAGTTAAATTAAGCTTAAAAAATGAGTTTGGCATAGGGATTGCTATATTTAGGGGATGGAAACCTGGATCCAGACTATTCTGGGCCATTTTCCAAGGAGGTTTTAAAGGTGGCTGTTGACGGAATTCGAAATAATCAGACACCGGTCATTTCACAGGATCTGGAGGATCTTCCGGAATCCCCATCAACGTCGACACTTGTTCAAACGACCTCTCTGCAGACCCAAAGGGGTGTCCTCCTCGGACAAACATCCAATACGGCGTCGAGTGAGATCCCGAATCCCTCCTCAAACCCGAATCAACGTCTTGAAGAGGCCTTATATCAATTAGAACAGCTTCAAAGGATTCGAGAACAACTTGCTCCAATAGCCCCACATGACCACAATGCAGCCGATCTCGTCGCAGAAATCGATCGGCTCATGCCAGTTTTAGAGCAGGAGATCGCTCAACTAGAACAAACCCTCTCGAGCGACATCGACGGTGATGGTGTTTATGACGCCGGCGATCCAGACCGAGATGGTGATATGATTACCAATGAACGAGAGCTCCGCGACGGCACCAATCCAGACAATGCTGACAGTGATGGGGATGGTATTACTGATGACAATGAGATTCGTATTTATAATTTGGGACGCGCCTTAATCGCTGAAGGACATGTCGAAGAGGGCCAGGCCCTCATGAGACGCGGGAACGCCTTAAGTGGAGATGGAGATCGAGACGGCATTCTGGATAGTGCCCAACTCAATGATGAAATCCGTGTTCAATTAGGAATGGAATCCGCCACCGAAGGTGCGGGAGGGGCCGGATCGTCTGGTGTGGGGGCCCAATCTACCGGCAGCGGCTCTTCTGCAGGAAATTCAACTTCAGTGGAAGATACCTCAAGCCCGTTTGAGAATCTGGAACCAGAATCGCGAAGACAGACATCACAAGGGGTCCATCAGATGACCTTCGAAATGAATGGGGCAAACGATTTTAACTTTCGGATGATGGATACGATCGCAGGTCAGGAGGCGAAGCAATGGACGGTCAATGCGGATGGCGATAATCTGATTGTCGAGGCGAAAAGCAGGCAGGGTGAGGTGATCGGAAGGTTTATCCTCGAGGATGGAAATACCGATACGATTCGCGCGCAGCTACAATTTCATCTCCATGACAGTGGTCAAAGACTCGATTCGAGTGTCGCCGTCTCCATCTATGGAGGGAGTGGAGACGATCTGATCTACTCCGTCGGTGGCGCCGGGAGTCAAATCTACGGTCAAGGTGGAAATGACATGGTCGTTATCGAGGAGAGCGTCGACGGAAATGGTGCCACAATCGATGGAGGGGCTGGAAATGATATCCTTCAAGGCGGTGACGCCACGGACCGAATCAGTGGAGGAGAGGGAAATGACTTCATCTATGGCGCCCTCGGAGAAAACGTACTTTTGGGACAAGGCGGAAATGATGCGATCTTCACAGCCCATAATGATGCTGGCGATGATACCAATGAGGTTGTTGAGGGAGGAACCGGCATTGATCTTTCCAACGCCTTTAATGGCGATGTCTCCAGTATTGAAACAGGAATTGATAACCTGAATGGCCTCATCACCTACCTGAACCGTTATGGCGGCGAAGGGGCCTCTCCGATCGAGCTTGAGGCGATTCAACAGGCGATGGAAGAAGATATCCCGATGGCGATGTCGATGATGTCTGAGGGCCTCGAGTCCCTCGCCTTGGAGTTTCTTATCCAAAAGGATCTTGAGCGGCAGTCATGGTATGTCCCACTTCCAGGGAGCCAAGATTATTCCTACGAAACAGTTGCTGATACGGAAAACCCGCCAACTCAGCAATATCAGAATCCGGAAGAACAGGACGACTTCTTCCTCGATTGGGGACAATAAATTAAAGATATTTATTAGCCAGGATCTCAGCGATCTGGACGGCGTTCAGGGCCGCCCCCTTACGCAGGTTATCCGCAACAATCCAGAGGTTAATCCCGTTCGGTATCGACTCATCCTCACGAATCCGACCGACGAAGACCTCATCACGCCCTGTCGCCTCGATCGCGAGCGGATATTCGTTCTTTACAGGGTTATCCTTGACGACGACTCCCGGCGCCTTTCGGAGAATCTGACGGACATCCTCAGCCGATAATTTCTTCTCCGTCTCGATATTCACCGACTCCGAATGGGCACAAAAGACCGGGACCCGAACCGCCGTCACCGTCACCTGAATTGACGAATCCCCCATGATCTTCTGGGTCTCCAGGATCACCTTCATCTCTTCCTTTGTATATCCATTGTCCAAAAAGACATCGATATGCGGGATGCAATTGAAGGCGATCTGATGGGGAAAGACCTTTTTCTTGATCTCCTTTTGATTAAAAAGGGCAGTGACCTGTTCCGATAACTCGTTCATTGCCTTTTGCCCTGCCCCGGCAGTTGATTGATAAGTCGATACGACAACCCGTTTAATTCGAGCAAGATCATGAATCGGTTTTAGGGCAACAACGAGCTGAATGGTCGAGCAATTTGGATTCGCAATAATCCGGCGGTTTTTAAATTTTTCAATCGCTTGAGGATTCACCTCAGGGACGACGAGCGGGATGTCCGGCTCCATACGAAAGGCACTCGAATTGTCAATCACCACCGCCCCTGATTCCGCGGCAATCGGCGCGAATCGCTGACTGATACTCCCCCCTGCTGAAAAGAGGGCGATGTCAATCCCCGTAAACGATTTTTCGGTCAGGAGCTCTACAGCAACCTTCTTCTTCCCAAACTCAAGCCTCTGCCCAACACTTTTCTCCGAGGCATAGGCTCGGACAGATTCTATGGGAAATTTTCTTTGATCGAGGATCGAGAGCATTTCCCGCCCAACGGCACCGGTCGCCCCAACAACGCCAACATGATATTTTGTCTTTCGAGTCATAACCGCTCCAATACCGCCTCGCCTATCTCACCCGTTGAGACAACCTTTTCCCCTTTTTTGGCAATATCCGCCGTTCTGAAGCCATGTGACAGTACTTTTTCAACCGCCTCTTCGATCTTCCGCGCCCCTTCTTCTGCCCCCACCGAATAACGAAGCAACATCGCGCACGATAGAATAGTCGCGAGCGGATTCGCAAGCCCCTTCCCTGCTATATCCGGTGCCGTCCCGTGAATCGGCTCATACATACCACGAGGATAGCCCAACGAATTTTTTACCTCACCCAACGAGGCCGAAGGGAGCATCCCGATCGAACCGGTCAACATCGCCGCTTCATCGGAAAGGATATCACCAAAAAGATTGGAGGTAACAATGACATCAAAATGCCTCGGATTTCGAACCAGCTGCATCGCGCAATTGTCCACATACATATGATCCAGCTTCACCCCCGAATAGTCCTTTCCAACCTCTGTCATTACCTCTCTCCAGAGAATGGAGCTCTCGAGGATGTTTGCCTTGTCAACAGAGGTCACCTTTTTCGTTCTTTTTGACGCCGCCTCGAAGGCGATGCGTCCGATTCTTTCGATTTCTTTCTCATCGTAAATCTCTGTATTGAATCCACTCCGCTTCCCCTTCTCTTTGACGAGACCACGTGGCTTCCCAAAATAGATCCCCCCAGTCAATTCCCGAACAATTAGCAGATCAATACCATCCACCACCTCCGGCTTCAATGACGAGGCATCGATCAATGGCTTAAAGACTTTAGCAGGTCTTAAATTTGCAAAAAGTGTCAACCCTGAACGAAGCCGCAAGAGGGCCTGCTCGGGACGTTTGGCATGAGGGAGGTTGTCCCATTTCGGCCCTCCAACCGCCCCTAAAAGGACCGCATCGGCCTTTTTCGCTTTTTCCAAGACAGGAGGAGGCAAGGGAGATCCGACACGATCAATCGCCACCCCTCCGACCAAGCTCGTCTCAAATTTGAGCGGGATGCCGCAGTTCCCCCCAACCTTTCTGAGCACCTGAACGGCGACCTCAGTCACCTCGGGCCCAATCCCGTCACCGGGAAGAACTAAAATTTTTATTTCTTTTTGAATAACTGCTCCTGAAAAATTTCTAGCAACTTAAGACGCCTGCTATCGAAAAACAAGCGTCTTGAAACTTTGCCAAATAAGGAGGTTCCTATGAGCGGTATTGGAAGGAGCGGAATCATTTTAGGTACAATAGGGGGTGTTATTGCCGCTCCTTTCGTCGGTAGTTGGCTCGCTAATAAATTGGTGGACTGGCTAAACGACCGATCAGCCCGTCGGAAATCACCCCAAACACTAAAAGATAAAGATATTGAAACAAGAAATCTTCAAACAAGCTTCGTGGCTCTGAGAGAGAATGCCTTGGAATACGAATACACCCGGATTTTCGGTAAGGCGATAGGAGCCGCGGATAGCTTGAACGTAAATCCCGTTCTTACCCGGGCACCGAATGGAGTACTCCACAGCGATATCCGGGCAACCTATACGTTCAATGGTTCATTAAGAAATGAAAACGTCAGTGTAACCGAAATTTCAATGGCCCATGAAACCAGTTCCTGTGAAGAGATGACCCTTGCCTGTGACAGCTGGATCCTAAGTATCCAATTTGCGATCCAAGGGGTCCGTGATGGCTCCTCCTGTACACTGACGGTTCGCGAAACAGTCAATGGTCCAACGTATGCCCCTTCCGAGGAGGCACGTTATCGGGCTTACAGCAGCCCTGATTACAACATCTCCTGCACCGGAGCCTCAAAGAACTCCATGATAGGAGGAAAACAGAGTGCTGAGGTGGTTGCGCGGGGTTATATTGAACCTCTGTTTACGGAAATAGCCAAACAAGCTAAAACATATTGACATAAATACATATCTACGTCATCATACAGATATGAATAGAAACCTTGCAGATCCCGTCCGTCGAATTACGGCAAATCTCCCCAAAAAATTATTGGAGGGGGCCCTTGAGACGACAAAAACAGGGGTCACCGAGACCCTCATCGAGGGACTCCGTTTGGTTAAGCGTCGTCGTGCCTATGAGAAGGGGATGTCTCTCAAAGGAAAATTAAAACTACATATCGATCTGGATCAAGCCCGTGAGCGAACTCATCGTTGACACTTCTGTCTGGATCGATTTTTTTTCTGGAAAAACACTCCCAGAGCTGGAACAGGCGCTAAAAGACGGCCGCGTGCTGCTTTCCCCGATTGTGCGCGCCGAGCTGTTGAGTGGGACGATGACCACAGCTAAAGAAAAACAACTCGTCGATTTTCTGGAAGACCTCAATTTTCATGAAACTACAGAGGCTCATTGGACGGCGGTCGGCCGGGCACGCCGATTATTTCGTGAAAAAGGGTTAAGGGTAAGTGTTCCGGATGCCCATGTGGCTCAGTGTGCTCTGGAGACGAATGGCCTCCTCTATTCTTTCGACACTATTTTTTCTAAAATTGCGCAGATCGTTCCCATCAGGATTTTGAAGTAAATAAAATATTCACTTCTTCTTGAATAACGCCTCCAGTTTTCGTTTCGCCTCGGCCGCTACATCGTTCTCTTTCATCGCATGAGGCGCTTGGGCGAGCTGAAAATAATCACAAAAATTGGACTTCTCCTTATCCAGAACCCGATCGGCCTGGGATTCACGGCATTCATTATAAGCCGACCGGTCGTAAAACTCGCAGTTTTTGCAGCAGTGAAGATCGGCATGGCATTTCGGACAACTGTCTCGTCGCCCCACTCGCTCGGTCACCTCGATAGAATTTTCACAGGAAAAGCAGGAGGGCATAGGATCAGGGCATGATGACAACGGCATCTGTTTTTTTAAAATCAGGATCCAAGGTCAATATCGGCTCATTTTCATCTTTTGCCAAGGCGTAGACAAAGCAATCACCGAGATTGAGCGGATATTGAAGCCTTGCCTTGGCGGCAACTTCTGCATGGTGCACAGTCGGTGGGATAAAGCGAATACCTGTCGTCAGAATTTTCTCATAAACTTGATCGTAACCCACAGTCAATCGGGACCGTATCAGGATGAGAAACTCCGTGAGATTCACCGTGCTCATAAGGAGCAAACCCTCTTCTTGGTCTAGCCTCTCTTGGATGGAAGATCCCTTTTCCTCATGGAATACAATGGCTAAGAGTGCGGAGGTATCAATAACCATCACTTTTCCCACAACTCATCTTCCGATTGGAATTTTGGATGTTGGTTTTGAGGGTATTGAGACGCAATCCCCAAGATATCTTTAAAATTATATTCTATTTTTTTACGGCTCAGTCGCTCAACCGCTTCATGAACAGCCCTTCGAATCGCCTCCGATTTTTGTTTAAGACCTTGTTTTTTCATATATTTTTCAAGGTCTTTTTCAAAATCTGGAGTTATATTGATATTGAATTGAGACATATGTGCCTATGTATAGCACCTATACAGCCAAAAGACAAGGTGATTCTACCATAGATGTTCATGGTTGGTGTCTTTGATAAACTGTTTGATCTCGACGGAAGGATTATTAGCGCCCTGAATTAAACCCCCTTTTGCGGATGAACTCGATCGGTCGTTGATTCGGTACGATTGAGCGCCGCGAGAAATGCCTTCACGGAGGCAACGACAATATCGGTATGCGAACCGACGCCACGCACCGTCCGTCCGTCGTACTCCAACGCAACAGTCACCTCCCCTTGGGCATCGGTCCCCCCCGTGATCGCATTGATTGAAAATTTTTGGAGGTTCCCCTTGAACTTCGTCAACTTCTTGATCGCTGAAAAGGCGGCATCGACAGGACCATCCCCTTTTGATTCGGTGCGTACTTTTTTGCCGTTGATTTTAAGTGTCACAACCGCCTTGGGAGTCAGTCTGGTACCACTCTGGATCTTCAGATCCTCGAGGATGTATCGTTCCGGGCCATGTCCCAAAAGATCCATGACAATCATCTCGATATCCTCATCAAATACCCGTTTTTTCTTGTCTGCCAACTCCTTCATCTTCTTAAACACCTCTTCAAACTGCGCGTCAGTCAGTTGATAATTCAACGCCTTCAATTTCTCGCGAAAGGCATGGCGACCGGAATGTTTCCCCAAAACATATTGATGGGCCGTCACCCCCACCTGATCCGGTGTCATGATCGAATAGGTCAACTCCGACTTGAGAAGACCATCCTGATGGATCCCCGACTCGTGGGCAAATGCGTTCGCCCCGACGATTGCCTTGTTCGGCTGGACCCCGATTCCGGTAATATGGGCCAAAAGACGGCTTGAGGGATAGAGCTGTTCGGTTTGAATTCGAGTTGTTAAACCCAGTTTCTCCTGTCGAACCTTGAGCGCCATCACGATCTCTTCCAAAGAGGCATTGCCGGCCCGTTCACCGATCCCGTTGATCGTGCACTCGACCTGTCTGATTCCACTCTCGATTCCCGCCAGAGAATTTGCCACCGCCAATCCCAAATCGTTATGACAATGGGCGCTCAAAACAACGTGGTCGGCTCCCTGCACATGCTCCTTCAGATATCGAATCAGTTTTGAATATTCGGAAGGAATCGTGTAGCCGACCGTGTCCGGGATATTGAGTGTCATTGCCCCCGCCTCAACGACCGCCGAAAGTATCTCTGCCAGGTAAGTGGGATCGCTGCGCGTGGCATCCTCAGCCGAAAACTCAACATCCTCGGTAAAGCTTTTCGCCAATCTTATCGCCTGAACGGCATCCTTCAAAACCTGTTCCCGATCTTTTCTCAATTTGTATTTGAGATGAATATCGGATGTCGCAATGAAGACATGGATTCGTGGTTTCCTTGAGGGTTTCACCGCCTCCCAACAGCGTTCGATATCTGCTGTCTGGGCACGTGCCAGTCCGCAAATTGAAGGCCCTTCTACTTCAGAGGCGATCCTCCGAACGGACTCGAAATCCCCCGGTGAGGCGATCGGAAATCCCGCCTCAATCACATCGACACCGAGCCGCGCTAGCTGATGGGCCATCGTCAGCTTTTCATTAATATCCATGCTGTAACCGGGGGATTGTTCACCATCTCGAAGGGTCGTATCAAA
This sequence comes from Deltaproteobacteria bacterium, assembly GCA_016180845.1. Taxonomy (NCBI): domain Bacteria; kingdom Pseudomonadati; phylum Myxococcota; class Myxococcia; species Deltaproteobacteria bacterium. The sequence continues at coordinate 56,104 of JACPAK010000009.1, read as the reverse complement.
TATTTTGACAAAATCAGCCGGCATTGCGATCTCGGCTTTCCTCAAGGACTGTAATCTTGCGCCTCCGACGTCTCCAGAGCGACTCTCCTTTCGTCAGGGCTGCCTTTTCCCGATGGGCCTTCCAGGAGAGAAAAAGTTTTTCCAGAGGACCTGAGGAAATATAGAGAAGCCCGATGTAAAAAAGGACTCGCTCCGGATCCGAGGCAATCACCAAGATCACTCCAACCATTCCGACAAGGAGATAAAAGGCATTTCGACTTCTTTTGAAATCAAGATCTTTGAAACTGCGATAAGGAATCCGACTGACCATCAAGGGCCCGAGCAAAAAAGGGAAAAAGAGAGAGAGCGGCTGACGAAGCAACGGCATACCATAGCCGGTCTCAAAAAAGATGACAAAGCTCACAAGGGTCAATGCGGCAGCAGGAATTGGAAGCCCCTCAAAACGTTTCTTCTCAATCGTCCCGATCTGGATATTGTAGCGGGCCAGCCTCAAAGCCCCACAGGCAAAATAGACAAAAGCGGCGAGCCAACCGATACGACCCATATCCTTGAGGTTCCACATATAGAGAAGCAATGCTGGAGCAAGACCAAAAGAAACAAGATCAACGAGGGAATCATATTCGACCCCAAAATCGCTCTCACTCTTCGTCAATCGCGCAATCCGACCGTCGAGGAGGTCAAAGAAGCCAGCGGCAAAAATCGCGATCGTCGCCCGGACAAAATCCCCAGAGACCGAGTGGACTATGGAATAAAATCCGCAAAAAAGAGACCCGGTCGTAAAAAGACTGGGAAGGATATAGACTCCCTTTGACAACGGAACACGTTTCATAAAAACCTCGCAATCGCTGTTTCACCAGCCTTAGCACGTTCTCCCACAGAAACCAAGAGTTCAACTGTTGACGGAAGGTAAACATCCATGCGTGAACCGAAGCGAATCAACCCATAGCGCTGACCGCGTTCTACCGTCTCCCCTCCTTTTAAATAACAGACAATCCTTCGGGCTAACCACCCGGCAATCTGTACAAAGAGGATCTCGTCTCCCCGCTCGGTTTCCAATAAAACCGCATTTTGCTCATTATCCAACGACGCCTTCTCTTTAAAGGCAGCAAGGTATTTTCCGTGGTTGTAAAAAACCTTTTTGATTTTTCCAGAATAAGGAATCCGATTCAGATGAACGTCCATTGGAGACATAAAGATACTGACCTTCTTCATCTTCTTTTGAAGGTACCTTTTTTCCTCTCCCTCCCCCACCGTGAGGATCCTCCCATCAGCCGGGGCAAGGATCAGATTTTTTTCTGAAGGGATCGTTCGCCGTGGATTCCGGAAGAAGTAGGCAATATAGGCAGGTATAATAAGTGTCGGTAATCCAAAAACCCCAAAAAAGGCGATCAGAAGAATAGAGAAAAACAGACCGGTGGCAACAAAAGGATAACTTTCTTTCACAACCATCTTCTGCTCCTCATGATTTTTTACCTGTTACGTCTTCTGCCCGCAGAACATTGATCAGTTTATCGAGTTGTTTGATAATTTGTTTCAGAATCTGATCACTTCCAATCGTCACAATCGTCATTTGTGAGAGAGATTTGTCATCGGTACACGGCTCAACATGGAGCGCCTCAATGTTGTATCCTTTCTGCGCAAACAGTCCAGCGATGCGGGCGAGCACACCGAATTCATTTTCAACGAGAACAGAGATGGTGTGTTTCTTGTCCATATTATAAGCCCCTACGCCAACAACATCTCATCCAGCCCCTTCCCCGCCGGCACCATGGGCATTACATTTTCTTCCTTAGCTACCTGAAAATCGATCAAGACAGGGCGATCCTTGACCTTCATCGACTCCTTGAGAACCGGTTCAACCTCAGAAGGTTTCTTAACAAGAAAACCGACCCCACCGTAACTATCCGCCAGCTTCACAAAATCAGGGAGCGGGGCCATGGAGGATTCTGAATAACGACGCCCGTAAAAGAACTCCTGCCACTGACGGACCATTCCGAGATAGAAATTATTAATGATCGCCACCTTCACCGGTAATTTATACTGAACCGCAGTTGCCATCTCCTGAATATTCATCTGGATTGAACCATCTCCGGAGATACAGAAAACAGTATCCCCAGGATGCGCCATCTGCGCGCCTATCGCGGCGGGGAAACCGTAACCCATCGTCCCCAAGCCACCGGAGGTACACCAACGACGTGGCTTGTCGAAGGCATAAATCTGGGCCGCCCACATCTGGTGTTGTCCCACATCGGTCGTGACGATCGCATTCCCCTTGGTCACGTCGTAGATCTTTTGAATCACAAATTGCGGTCGAAGCTCACCACCCATCTCCTGAGGATAATAAAGCGGGTGTGTCTTGCGCCATTGATCGATCTGGTCATGCCAAGGCTGGACCGTTTTTCGATACTGAGCGAGCCGTTTTGGATCTCTATCGACGATCTCAATCATTTTTTTAAGCACCTCTTTCGCATCTCCAACAAGTGCGACATCTACATTGACAATCTTCCCGATCGAAGTGGCATCAATATCAAGATGGATCTTCTTTGAGCGAACGGAGAATTTTTTGAGATCACCGGTCACGCGGTCATCAAAGCGTGGGCCAAGCGCGATCAGAAGATCCGCATCATGCATCGCCATATTGGCCCAATAACCACCATGCATCCCGATCATCCCCATGGAATTGGGGTGAGTCCCTGGAAAACCTCCAAGCCCCATGAGGGTGATCCCAACCGGCAGATTCAACTTGTCACTGAACTCCCGGACCAGATCGGCCGCCCCCGACGCCACGACACCTCCCCCCATATAAAGGACAGGCTTCTTCGAGGAAAAGATCATCTCCATCGCCTCTTCCATATGGCCTTGAGGGGCAATTTTTTGCGGCTTGTAACCGCGAAGTGAGACATTCTTGAGCCCCTGATATTCAGCAGTGGCAAGACTCACATCTTTCGGAATATCGACAAGTACCGGACCCGGACGTCCCGAGGTCGCAATGTAAAAGGCCTGATGAATGACCCGCTCGAGATCGTTCACATCTTTCACGAGATAGTTATGCTTCGTACAGGGACGGGTGATGCCGACAATATCACACTCTTGAAACGCATCATTCCCGATCAATTGGACCGGCACCTGACCGGTAAAGCAGACCATCGGGACCGAGTCCATCATCGCCGTCGCGAGGCCAGTCACCGTGTTCGTCGCCCCTGGACCCGACGTCGCCAGGACAACACCCGGCTTTCCCGTAACGCGCGCATAACCATCCGCCATATGTGTCGCTCCTTGTTCGTGTCGGACAAGGATATGTTTGATTTTATTTTGTTTAAAAATCTCGTCGTAAATATAAAGGACAACACCACCGGGATAACCAAAGATGGTGTCAACACCGAGATCTTCAAGCGTCTTCAGGAAAATCTGCGCCCCTGTCATTTGCTTACCCATTTTTATGTTTCTCCATCAGTTGCATAATCGCTTCTTTTTTCTTGAGCTTCATTTTCTTAAGAAGTTTTTCCTCCCTCTCTTCAGCTGAAGTGAGAAAGGGTTTCTTTTCGAGCTTCGCAATCTGTTTCTTGAGTTTTTTGTAGTCGTCATGCTCCTTCCGAAGCAGGGAATCTTCTTCAAGATAGGTCTCAATCCCGTTGAAGTCTGGTGATTCCATAGAATAAAGTTACAAGATCTTGATATTGCGGACTTATTGGAGGGGTGTCAAGGTGCAATTGAGCGTTTTGAAACTGGAAACGTGACCTCGGCGCTTCGAAGATAGGTCGGTTGAACGAGGCCTTTTGAACCGCTCCCCTCTTTGAGATATTTCTGCCAGGCGAGATAGCCCACATGAGAGGCACGCGGAAGATTAAACCCAGGGGGGGCGAACTCCGCTCTCTCTGCAAACTTGCTCACGATGAGATCCCGATGCACCTCAGCCCCTTGACCCAAAAAGAGCAACGGATCGTCCGATGAAATTTGTAAGAGTCTAGTCAGCAAGTCGTCAGGAGTGACAGCTGATTCCTCAATAACAACTCCCCCCCCTTTGAAAAAGGGGGGCCGGGGGGGATTTTGAAAACAAGCCGCATAAACCTCTCCCCGCCTCGCATCGAACATCGGGACAACGAGCCCGGGGAAAAAGGAGCCATTCAGACCCAATGCCAGAAGACTGGAGACACCGACGCAAGGTTTGCCTGTCCCCAACGCAAGGCCTTGGGTCGTCGCAATCCCGATCCTCAAACCGGTGAATGATCCTGGCCCTTCTGAAACAGCAAAGAGATCAATTTCACCGACCTCAACCTGATTTTCCTTCAGGATCCGTTCAATCGCCGGCATCAGGGATTGGGAATGTTTGACAGAGACAGAGAGGACCATCTCGGTCTTTAAGACAAGTGGGGACGTTTCAAGCAACGCAACACTGCCGGTGAGCGTCGACGTATCAATGGCAAGGATCTTCATTTAGACCAAATTCCGGAACCAGGCCAAAATTTTTCCTAGCCCCCAGACACTCTCCACATCATGCAATGTCACAAGGACCATCAAGAGTATCAGAATCGCGAAACCGGCCTGTTCGGCAGTTAACCTCAACTTCTGGGGCACAGGACGACCGATCACCTTTTCCACGACCATAAAGAAAAGATGACCGCCATCCAAAACAGGAATCGGCAGGAAATTCAACCAGCCCAACTGGAGGGAAAGAAAGGCGAGGAAAAAGAGAAAACTGGAAAGCCCTGCTTTGGCAGCAGCCCCAGACGCCTGGGCAATCCGGATCGGCCCTCCCAGACTTTTGTAGGATAATTTGAAGGTCACCAGACGCCCCAAGACCAAAAGGGTCATCTGTGAGAGTCGGATATTTTCCTGCATCCCCAAGGTAATCGCCTCAGTCAGGGGATAGCGACGAAAAACCATCTCAGGTCCCCTCTTCTCATAATCCTTTTGGATCCCGATAACCCAACGAGATTTGTCACGTCGGGGTTGAACTTCGAGGGTGACCTCCGCTCCTGCACGTCTGACAAGAAATTGAAGCTTTTTGCCTCCTTTTTCATTGATCAAGGAAGTCATCTCGCTCCAGGACAAAATCTTCTCTCCATCGATCGCGATCACCTCGTCATTCACCTGAAAACCGGCCTCTTCCGCCGCACCCCCTGAAACCAAACCATCCACAATCGGCTCATTCCCGATAAAGAGCGTAGGCTCCACTCCCAAATAGCCCCCCTTTGTCAGGTCATCTTCTCCGACAACAAGTTCCTTCGTGATCTGCTGCCCACCCGAATCAACAACAAGATTGATACGATCCCCCCCACGCAGGATGATCACCTGACTCACATCCCTCCACTGAGGGGTTTCTTCCCCCGCAATCTGCAGGAGCCGATCGCCAACTTTTAGACCGATCGCCTCTGCAGGAGACCCTTTTTGAATAGAGGCAATCACAGGAGACTCTTGCCAGAAGGCTGGCTCCGATCTTCCAAAGAGAAAAACCATCGGCATCAAAATCGCCGCAAGGAGGAGATTCATGAAAGGGCCGGCAAACACCACACTAAAGCGATGACCAACGGGTCGAGCGGCATAGGAGGAAGGATCGTTGGAATCAGCCGACTCGGCCTCTTCCCCACGCAGTTTTACGTAACCACCAAAAGGAAGGAGAGAGATCATATAGGTCGTCTCTCCCCATTGAAACCCGACAAGTTTCGGACCGAAACCCAGAGAAAACTTCTCCACCCCGATCTTCTGCCACTTCGCGACTAAAAAATGCCCAAACTCATGGATAAAGATCAAAAGCCCCAGCGCTACGATAAAAGAAAGAATTGTCATAAATGTAGAGTCGTCTCCCGCGCCCACCGGTCAATCTCTTTCACCTCATCCAGTGTTTTCAGGGAAAACTTCTGGTGACGTATCAAAGTTTGTTCGACAAGGCGAGGAATATCAAGAAAACCTATTTTCCGTTCCAGAAAAAGGCTGACAGCCACTTCATTAGCGGCGTTCAGTACCACAGGCAGACTCCCTCCCTCTCTCGCCACCTCACAGGCCAACTTCAGACAACGAAATTTTTCAAAATCCGGCTCATAAAAACTCAAGGTGCCGATCTCTGTCAACTTCAGTGACTTCACACCGGACTCCACACGTTCTGGATAGGCCAAGGCATAAGAGATCGCGCATCGCATGTCGGGGGTCCCCATCTGGGCAATCACAGATCCATCACAATATTCAACGAGCGAGTGAACAATGCTCTGGGGATGGATAACGACATCGATCTGATCAACAGCGGTTTGAAACAGCCAGTGGGCCTCGATGACCTCGAGTCCCTTGTTCATCAGAGTGGCACTATCAATCGTAATCTTCGCCCCCATGTCCCAATTCGGGTGTCGTAACGCCTGCTCCACAGAGACTGTTGCAAGCTCCTCCCTCGACTTCTGGAAAAAAGGCCCTCCTGAAGCGGTCAGGATCAGTTTTCGAACCGAAGAACGATCCCCGCAAGACAGGGCCTGAAAAAGGGCACTATGTTCACTATCAACGGGCAAGATCCTGGCCCCTGTCTGCTGGGCACAAGTGGTCATGATCGGTCCCGCAATCACAAGACTCTCTTTATTGGCAAGCGCCACATCCTTGCCGGCCCGTAGCGCCTCATAAGTCGGCTTGAGTCCAGCCGCCCCAACGATTGCCGAAAGGACGAGATCGGCATCGGATGCGGAAGCAACCTCCACAGCCCCCTCTTCCCCCCACAAGATCTTGCAGGAACTGTCAAAGATCGCCTTGAGTCGCAACGCATCCTCTTGCTTCTCGACTGAAACGAAGCGAGGTCGAAATCGCCGGATCTGATCCTCCAAGAGATCCAGATTTCTTCCGGCAACAAGCCCCTCCATGCAAAATCGATCAGGATGACGTGCGATCACATCCAACGCCTGTCGGCCGATCGATCCGGTGCTTCCCAAGATGGTAATTTTTTTCATCTGTTACCCGCTAAAATATTTTGCAAATGCATACACCACCGGCGCCACAAACAACAAGGCATCAATACGGTCCAAGATTCCGCCATGCCCCGGGATCAGATGTCCTGAGTCCTTCACACCAAATCCTCTTTTGAGGAGCGACTCTGAGAGATCCCCCATGGGGGCCACAATGCCAACGATTACCGACAATAAAATCCCAAAAGAAAGGGGAACTGGAAGATCAAAGAAATGCCAGACAATAAGAAAACCAACAAAACTCCCGACAAACCCTCCCCAAAAACCTTCCCACGTCTTGCCCGGTGAAACCTTGGGGGCCAGCTTTCTCCTTCCCCACCAGTGCCCTGCAAAATAAGCGAAGGTATCATTGAGCCAGGTCACAGCCAAAAGAAGAAGGATCCAGATCGAACCCTGAGGGAGATCCCGCATTTGGGCAATGAAAGAGGGAAAGAGACCGACATAGAAAAGTCCCAACAACATGAGACTGATTGATTGTCCCACCCCCTCAAGGGTTTCATGCCAGAGAAGAAAATAAAAAAAGATGGCGACGACGAGAAAAGCAATCTCGAGCAAAAGACCATCGGTCGAAAGAGGCACAAAGGCCAGCGAGAGGCTAAAGATCGCCCCAAGCACGAGACACCCCTTCTGATCTCTTGGCCGAAGGTGAACCAAACGGGCATATTCATGAAGGGCAAAGATCTGGCAGAGAACCACGAGAGATTTGAAAAGATTCGGCCACGGAGAAAAAAGGACACCCAGGACCAGCGGAACGGCAATCAGGACGGAAAGGATCCTCTGAAACAAGAGTTACCTCCTCAACTGTTCTGATGTCCGACCGAATCGGCGTTCACGACTTTGATATTCCTCGATCGCCTGACAGAGCGACTCCCGACCAAAATCAGGCCAAAAGGTATCACTGAAATAAAGCTCGGCGTAGGCCGATTGCCAAAGAAGAAAATTGCTGATTCGATGTTCTCCACTTGTCCGTATCACAAGATCGGGATCGGGCATCCCCGCTGTGTCGAGGTATTCATGGAAACGATCCACAGAGATAAAATTATCCCGGAACTTCCCCTCCTCTTTTTCTCGAAGAAGCGTATTCACAGCCCGCATGATTTCATCACGGGCACTGTAGGACAAGGCGAGGTTTAAGACCATTTTGTCAAACCCTGCCGTGAGTCGTTCGGTTTCACGCAACGTTTCCAGCACTTCCACGGGAAGACGCTCCGTATCACCGATCGAAACCATCCGGATCTCGTTCTTCACAAGCTTCTCTCTCTTGATGATCAGAAACTCCTTCAGAAGGGCCATCAAGGCATCGATCTCCGCCTTGGGTCTCGCCCAATTTTCCATCGAAAAAGCATAAAGGGTAAGATACCGAATCCCCAACTCGCGACAACAGGTGACAATCTCATCAACACGATCCGCCCCACGATAATGCCCATCGACCCGTAGGGAACCTCGACTCTTGGCCCAACGGCCATTGCCGTCCATGATGATAGCGATATGCTGGGGGAGTTTTTTGAGATCAAGATTCATGATTAGACTTCCATGATTTCTTTTTCTTTGTGAGACAGCAACTGATCAACTTGTACAATAAATTGATCCGTCAATTTTTGGATTTCAGTCTCTGTCCTTCTCAGATCATCCTCGGAAATTTTCCCTTCCTTTTGCTGAGCCTTTACAGCTTCATTGATCTCTCTCCGAATATTGCGCACAGAAACCCGCGCCTCTTCAGAAGTTTTTTTGGCCTGTTTGACCAGCTCTTTTCTTCTTTCTTCTGTTGGAATCGGAAGAGAAATCCGGACCACCTTACCATCATTGATCGGCGTGAGACCCAGATCTGATTTCAGAATAGCCTTTTCAATTTCCGAAAGGGCTGCCTTATCCCATGGAGAAATAAGAAGGGTCCGGCTGTCCGAAACGGAAATCGTGGCGACCTGATTCATTGGCATTTTGTTCCCGTAGTATTCAACACGCACCCCATCAAGCAAAGAAGGAGTGGCGCGTCCGGCACGGATTTTTGAAAAATCCCCCTTCAAACTTTCCACCGCCTTCGTCATCCTACTTTTACATTCATCAAGAGATTTTTTATCCATAGCATCCCCCTCAACGAACTAAAGTTCCGATTTTTTCACCCAAGACAACTTTTTTCAAATTCCCCTTACGAAAAAGATTGAAAACAATGATCGGGACCTGATTATCCATGCAAAGGGAGATCGAGGTAGAATCCATCACCTTGATATTTTTTTTCAGGACATCGATATAGTGAAGCTTCGGAAAGAAACGAGCCCTCGGATTTTTGACAGGATCCTCACTATAGACACCATCGACCTTCGTCGCCTTCAAGATCACATCGGCATGGGTTTCCACAGCCCGAAGTGCCGCTGCGGTATCTGTCGAAAAAAATGGGTTCCCCGTCCCAGCAGCCAAAATGACGATCCTCCGCTTTTCCATGTGTCGGATCGCCCGCCTTCGGATATAAGGCTCCGCCAATTGCTGCATCTCGATCGCCGTCAGGACACGGGTATAGACACCTGTCTTCTCAAGAGCATCCTGGAGTGAGAGGGCATTAATAACCGTTGCCAGCATCCCGCTGTAATCAGCAGCGGCTCGATCCATCCACGGCTGCTGGGCCCCTCTGAAGATATTTCCACCGCCAATCACGATGGCGATCTCGATCCCTAATTTGTGAATTTCTTTGATTTCGAGGGCTAATTTGCCAACAACATGCGGATTAATTCCAGAACCTGAGGAACTGGCCAACGCCTCCCCTGAGATTTTGAGCAGGATACGCTTGTAGGCCGGTGATTTTTTCGGAGTATCGGTTTTTTTCCCCATAATTAATTGAAACTAGAGTGGCCCGCCAACTTGAAATCTCACCATTTCCAAAACTTCTGCCTTCGGATCAATCTCTTTCAGATACTGTCCCACTGTTTTCTTCCCCGAGGTATCTTTCACGTAAGGTTGCTCAATCAAGCAGACATCACTGTAGTATCGAGAAAGCTTCCCGTTAACGATCTTTTCAAGGACTGCTGGTGGTTTGCCCGTGAGTTCAGGAGAGCTGTTAATAATTTCCCGCTCCTTATCAATCACAGAAAGCGGAACCATCTCTCGATGGATATAAGCAGGATGCATCGCCGCCACATGCATGGAGATATTCCGACAAACCTCTTCGGTCACCTTGTCTCCACGAACTCGAACCAGAGAACCTATCTTGGAACCTGCATGCAGATAGGCCCCTACCCTTTCCTGGTCCTTCAGATGAGCCGAAATTTTTACAAAACGGCGGATCACCATGTTTTCCCCAAGTCGGGCGATCAAGGCCTTCAAATCCTCTTCCACACTCTCCTGATTCATCTTCTCTGATAAGAGAAGATTCAGATCGGCGGGCCCATTTTTCAGAACCACGTTACTCACCTCTTTAACAAAATGCTGAAATTGATCGGTTCGCGCCACGAAATCAGTCTCGCAATTCACTTCGACGAGACTTGCCTCGCTTCCATCAGGAGAAACAGAAAGACCGACCAAACCTTCTTCGGCAGAACGACCTGTTTTTTTGCTCGCCTTAACGATCCCCTGTTTTCGCAAATAATCAATCGCCTCTTGAAGATCACCACCAGTCTCGTGAAGCGCCTTCTTGCAGTCCATAATTCCAGCCCCTGACCGCTCGCGAAGCTCTTTTACCTTTTCTGCACTGATCTCCATTTTCAAGGCTCCTTGTCCTTTTCCTTCTCATCAGCAAAGGCCTGCTCGGAACTGTACTGGCCGACCCCCTCTTTTTCATAAGATTCCGGTCGGGAGACATAGGCATGGCCGCGGGTTCCAATAACAGCCTCTTTCACGAGAGACTCACCCTCCTTCACCTTCTCACGCATCACGGTCCCCCTCTGATCAAGCCCCTCAAGACAGGCATCCGCCACCTTGTGACAAAAATAACGAATTGACTTCAACGCATCATCATTGGCCGGGATCAGATAATCGATCCCATTCGGGTTACAATTCGTATCGGCAAGCGCGACAACCGGAATCTTCAAACGAACCGCCTCTTGCAACGCAATCTGCTCCTTTTGGGCATCGATCAGGAAAATCACTTGGGGAAGCCGCGTCATTTCTTTGATACCACCGAAACTTGACTGAAGGTCTTTAATTTCTCTCTCAATCTCCAGTTTCTCTCGCTTCGTCAGAACTTCGAATCCCCCCTCGGCCATTTTCTTCTCTAAATCTTTTAAACGCATCAATGAGGCCTTGATCGTCCTGAAATTGGTGAGGGTCCCACCAAGCCAACGTTTGTTCACATAGAACATATTGCAACGCTTCGCCTCGTCTTCGACGATCGACTGGGCCTGTCTCTTAGTTCCAGCAAAGAGGATATCCCCCCCCTCACTCACGACCTTTACCAAATAACGACAGGACTCTTCAAAAAGCGGCTGGGTCTTCTGCAAATCAATGATATGAACCCCATTCTTCGCCCCATAAATAAACGGCTTCATTTTGGGATTCCAATACTGGGTCTGGTGCCCAAAATGGGCCCCCGCTTCAAGCATCTCGCGAATCGATATTTCGATCATATATTTTTCCTTAATAATTTCGGCTTCTTAGAAGGTTTGCCCGGTTTCCCTCTCTGAGCGCGAAGTGTGTCTAATTCCACAAAATTAAAGGGTTTTGCAAGGGAAAAGTAAGAACCTATTCCTCTTTCTGCTGTTTTAACTTGTAAACAAAGGTGAGCACCTCGGCGACGGCGAGATAGAGATTCTCAGGAACCTCATCACCGATATCAAGCTCAATCAGAGACCAGGCGAGCGGGATGTTTCGGACAACCGGGATTTCGTATTCCTCTGCCAATTGTTTGATAAATTCGGCGAAGAGTCGCTGTCCCTTCGCGACGATTTGAGGCGCGATCATCTCGACCTTGTCATATTTCAGCGCGATCGCGAGGTGCGTTGGGTTCGTGATCACCACATCGGCATTTTTCACCTGCTGCCGCACATCCCCCATCGCCATTTCCATATGCAGTTGTTTTCTCTGGGAACGGATCAGGGGATCCCCCTCATCCTCCTTGTATTCCCTCTTCACCTCTTCCTTCGTCATCTTCAAATTTTTGATATATTCCCTCCGCTGCATCATCAGATCGAGGATCGCGAGGATCATAAAAAAGATAAAGAAACGGAGCAGAAACCGAACCAACATGATCGAGCCCAGTTTCGAAGAGCCGTCGAGGGGAACCGTCACAGAGAGAAGGAAAGGTTCGAGCATCCCTTTCACCACTAGATAGGCAATCAAAAAAACGACAACCACCTTGAAGACATTCTTGGCCAGCTCAAACAGAATCTTCGGTTTCAGCATGTTCTTCAGATTCTCGATCGCATTGAGGCGTTTTGTCTGGGGCTTCAGCGGCTCAATCGAAAACACAGGCCCGACCTGCAAAAAACCGACAAGGGCTGCCACGACAACGACTGTCGTCAAAAAGGGGACACTGATTTTGACAAGCGTGATGAGTGAGGCATAGCCGAGCTGGTAGATCAGCCCCATTTGAAAATCGGCGTGACCAACCTCTTTAAAGATAAGCTCCATGAGGCGTCGGAGCTCTCCCACCATGTACGATCGTGAAAAAACGAGCGCCGCAAAGGCGGCGATCATGACAACTACCGTCTCCAGATCGCGGCTCTTGAAGACCTGACCCTTCTTCCGCGCGTCTCTAAGACGCTTCGGTGTTGGTTGTTCGGTCTTTTCCTGAGATGATCCTTGCTCGGCCATATACTATAATTATCGTCTTACTAAGACCCCCAAGATGCTAACCTAGCATAATTTATTGATATTTTAAAGAATTTCCTTAGAATTCGAATTTCCTATGCCTGAACCCGAAGAACATCAATTTGGCCAGTACCAGCTGGTGGAGAAGATCGCGCAAGGCGGGATGGCGGAGATCTTCCGCGGACGGGCGCGTGACTTCGAGGGGATCGAAAAACCGGTCGTGATCAAACGGATCCTCCCGCAGATCGCCGCCTCTCCTGAGTTCGTCGAGATGCTGATCGATGAGGCGAAGATCGCGGTCATGCTCTCCCATGGCAATATCGCCCAGATCTATGATCTCGGGAAGGTCGCGGACGACTACTTCATCGTCATGGAATATGTCGATGGCAAGACCCTCTCCCATATCATGAAGAGACTCCGAAATCTGAATCGACGCATGCCGGTTGCGTATGCGCTCTGGCTTTGTGCGGAGATTGCCAACGGCCTCGACTATATGCATCGAAAAACCGACGATCAGGGAAATCCGCTTCATATTGTTCATCGCGACATCAGTCCGCAAAACATCATCCTTTCGACCTCCGGAACAGTGAAGATCATCGATTTTGGAATTGCGAAGGCCAAAACAAAGGTCTCCACAACCGACTCCGGTATCTTGAAGGGAAAATTTGCCTACATGTCCCCTGAACATGCCGAGGGGGGGAAACTGGATCATCGTACCGACATCTTCTCGCTCGGCGTGATCCTTTTTGAACTCTTGACCGGTGAAAGACTCTTCAAAGGGAAAAATAACCGCGAGACGATCTCGAGGGTCAAGAAGGCGAAAGTCCCCCTCCCCTCCCAACTGCGAGACAAGGTCACCAAAGAGCTCGATCGTCTTGTGCTGAAGGCGCTCGCCAAAGATCGCGAAAAACGGTATCAGACCGCCCTCGAGTTTCATGGCGATCTCACCCGTTATCTGGTTACCCAATATCCGGAATTCTCACCAAGGGAGCTGGTCAAATATCTCGCACAGATCTTCCCGGAACTGGCCCAGAAAATGAGCGAGACACCGATCCCCCACACACCCACAGCGACCGAGAAAGAAGAGGAGTCTTTAAGCGAGCCGACCGCTGCCGCCTCTTCAAACGTGATCCGAAAAAACCTCGCCATGGATGAGATCTACGAGGTCCCTTCCGTCTCCCCTCCAGAGAGTTCTGAGGAGAAGGTCTCTTTTTATAAATTGATCCTGCCTCGTCTCCAAAAAATCGCGCGGATCGGTGCGATCGGCCTCGGAGTTATTGCCTTGGCCCTGATCGGAATCGAGGCAGCCCCCTGGATCTCGCGCCAGATCAAGACAGCCTCATCGTACCTCACCTCATTGTCCGAGACGATTCAGCCCCCCATTGAAAAAGAAATTGCCGAAAAACCTCTTCCGCCAAAATTGCCCTCGGTCGTTGAACCACCTCCCAACGGTTTTCTAAAAATTGAATCAGAGCCACCCGGTGCGATCGTTTTTTTAAACGATAAAAAAACGGAGTGGATCACCCCGGCAAAGGTCGAACTCCCCCCTCGCGATCACCAGAAAATCGGGCTCCATTTGGAGAAATATCGATTTTGGGAGTCGACCTTCGACATCAAATCAAAGGAAACAACCGAGCTTGCCGCAAAATTAGAGATCAATTTCGGCGATCTTGAGATCGATTCCCTGCCTCCGAAGGCCGCCGTTTATTTAAACGGAAAGCGGGTTGGCCAGACCCCCTTTGAACGTCGTCGCCTCCCCCCGGAAACAACTTTTGAGGTCGTTCTCCAATTGGAGGGGTATGAGGAGTGGCGGCGTGACGTCAAAATTTTCGGTGGAAAAAGGGAGATCGTGAAGGCAAGCCTTCAAAAGACCAAGAAATCTAGAGCTTTACGCTAAGGCCATTCTCTATTATAATGGATGCAAAAGATGCCAGAAGAAACCCATGACGAAACGGTCATAACACCTGTCCCCCAACTGGACGAGGATAAAAAAGAGAAACATGCCTACATCGTCTTCCTCTCAGGACCTCTTGTCGGAAAGATCCATCTTCTGGAAGAGGGGGCGATCAAGATAGGGCGTGCCGCCGATGCGGATATTCCGATCAATGATCTCGGCATCTCCAGGCATCATCTCGAAGTCAAACTCCATCAGGGAGCTGTCAAAATTAAGGACCTTGGAAGCACGAACGGGACCTTCCTCAATGGAACGAAGGTCCAGGAGGCAGATCTCAAGGATGGAGACAAGATCCAGATCTCCTCTTCGACGATCATCAAATTCGCCTATCAGGACAAGGTCGAGAATATCTTCCATACAGAACTCTACCGCATGGCAGTGGTCGATGCGCTCACGAGTGCTTATAACAAACGCTATTTTGAAGAGCGCCTTCGCGAGGAGTTTACCTATTGTTTGAGGAACAATGTCCCGCTCTCTCTCGTCATGATGGATATCGATTATTTCAAAGGGGTCAACGACACCCATGGCCATCAGGCCGGGGACTTCGTCTTGAGTCATATCGCAGCGCTGGCGAAGTCGATCATCCGGAATGAAGATATCCTGGCCCGCTATGGGGGGGAGGAGTTTGCCATCATCCTGAAGGCGACCGATGCGAAAGAGGCGATGACGATCGCGGAAAGAATCCGGCGGATTATTGATGAATCGGTTTTCGAATTTGACGGCAAAAAGATCCACGCCACGGTCAGCCTCGGCATCGCCACACTCTCCGGAAAAAATCTTGAGGGTTATGAGGCGATGGTGAAACTGGCCGACCAATTCCTCTACCAATCCAAATTCAACGGCCGAAATCGGGTGAGTGGTTAGCTCAGATTGGAAAGATCTCCTACAAGCCCAAGCTCACGAACTCCAATCGATTGCTGTCTATTAAAGCTCAATACGGCGGCCCAACCGAATGATCCGATACCCCCCGGATGCCGACGCTCGACTTTTGCAACGACCGGAGCGGGATCCATAAATTTATATCGAGCGAGTTTTGGTAACTGCAGTACCTCTGCCGGCAAGACGCCGTCGTTGACCAACGTCATCAAGGCAGCGAAGCGATGATGGCCATTCCGCAATAGATAGAGTCCCGCAGGAGTCGGCCCATAAATGTTAAGTGACTCATAAGTCGCCCCAACACAGGTCAGTGCCCCCTGTATCATCTGTTCCGTCGGAAGAGATCCCGGCTTCCAGCCCCTATCCATCAGCCGGTAAATGATCAGACCACGCAGGTCGTTGATCTTATCGAGATAGAGTGGTCCACGTTCACTGCCATTATCGGGAATTAAATTCAAATAATGATAAGGAACAACCCGCTGAGCTGGAACAGCAACCACTTCAAAGTCGGCCTCATAATAAACCAAGTGGGACCTCGGATGTACCTTCCTCACAGCACGCCCGTATTGTGCATCCAATTCGGTGTGAAGTTTAAACTGCCAAGGGGGGTATTTTCTAGCATACCGGGAGTCTTGGGTCAGAAGGGGAAGACCGACCTCCCGCGAATGACGGCCAACCAATTCCCTGAGTTCTTCATAATCGTACGCATGAAATTGGCCCTTTAATTTTGTGAGACGGCGACAAATGAGACGACGCGTTCCCCGTGCTGCAGGACTGTCGCGCAACAGGAGTGATGAAACGACATTCATTGGCTCTCAACCCCATTCGCCTTCAGGACAACGGGGAGCTGTTGGTTCCGGATCGCATAGAGCACCTGACCCCACTCCGCGGACCGGTGTCCGCCATGACCATAATTCCCCTCTTCACAGTGATCGCTCCGTTGCAGAAAAAAATGGACCTTGGCCCAGGAAAGATAAGAATCAACATCACTCGCGCGGGTCAGTCGCCCGCCCATCAGTTTTTTAACCGACCTCGTTTCACCGATACTCAGACTGCCGTCATAATTAATGCCCAGATATTCATCACCGTAAACCCGGCCAGCATACTCCTCAACCTGGTTGAGTTGCTCCCGCTCACTACATTTTCCCGGAATCAGGCATTCGTAATGAGAATTAAAACCAGTTTTTTTCGATCTCGCCCAAATCGCTACGACACTGGCTGACAAGACCCCTGCTGTTATTGAAAGGGGCCAATAATATCTCATGGGGTCATTATCGATCGCCCCTGAAAAAGGTTGACCCCTTTTTTCATGTTACCCGCTAAGTGGTTAAAGGCAAAAAACTCAATGAAACCACTTCGTCTTGGTTGCCCTTGTCTGTTGTTTGTAGATCGATGTGAGCGTGCCGTGTTGGACTGGATAACGCCATTCTTTCGCCTTGGTTTTTGTTGGATCAATCAGAAGGACCTCGCTCACCTCATCGCGCACACCTCGTGAAGCCTTTAATCGAACCTTCTTGAGTGGTTTGCAGTCAAAGAGACGGATCTTTTCAAAATTCACCAAAAGTTTTCCGACTTCCACAGAGTTCCCCGTCTCCTCTTTTGTTTCACGAGAGGCGGTGCATTGGCTTGTTTCGCCTTTCTCTGCCGTTCCACCTGGAAAATCAAATTTGCCTGTCGGTTTATGACGAATCACGAGCATCTTCCCATCAGAGACGATGAAACAACCGCCATTGCCATGGGCCTTCGATTGAAATTTCGGGTTCACACGGCATTCGGTCTTTGACGAACCGAAATACCCCCCCTTGGCGCATCCAAGCGCTAACGAAAGGGCAAGAACGATCAGGAAAGAGAATCGTTTCATAGGAACCTCCTCATTATTTTTGTTAGGACAGGCTTATACAGTCAAATGAGATTTTGAGTCAAAAGAAACTTTTCTATTCACGGCAAAGATCAAAACGGTTGCCAAGAAGTAAGACGCCTTGTTAAGACCGGGGCCTATGTCGGCGCAAATCATCAATGGCAAGCAACTGGCCGAAAAGATTCGGAAAGAGATTGCGGGTGAGGTTGCAACCCTCCAAAAGAAAAAGGGGATCGTCCCAGGTCTTGCCGCGGTCCTTGTCGGTGACAATGAGGCCTCGAAGATCTATGTCCGCAATAAGGAAGCAGCCTGCAAAGAGGCCGGGATGTACGCCGAACAACATCTCCTCCCGTCAACAACCTCCGAGGATCAGCTCCTGCGATTGATCACGAAACTCAATAACGATCCAAAGATCCACGGGATCCTCGTACAGCTCCCACTTCCGAAAGGGATCAATGAGAAAAAGGTCCTTGAATCGGTTTCGCCCGAAAAGGATGTCGACGGATTTCATCCCCTGAATTTGGGACACCTCCTCGAAGGTGAGGCAAGATTGATCCCCTGCACTCCGTTCGGGATCATGAAAATCCTCGAGTCGATCGATTACCCGATCGAGGGAAAGGAAGCGGTCATTGTCGGTCGGTCAAAGATCGTCGGAAAGCCGATCGCCCTTCTCTTGATGGGAAGAAATGCGACGGTCACGATCTGCCACTCGCGAACCAAAAATATCGCGGAAAAGATCGGGCGCGCGGACATTCTTGTCGCCGCGATCGGTCAACCGGAAGCGATCAAGGGGGAGTGGATCAAAAAAGGGGGTGTTGTGATCGATGTCGGCATCAATCGAACCGCTTCCGGTAAAATCGTCGGTGATGTCGAATTCGAAGCAGCTAAGGAAAGGGCCGGATGGATCACGCCAGTCCCCGGCGGTGTCGGCCCGATGACCATTGCGATGCTCCTCTGGAACACCCTTGAGGCCGCCAAGCGCCTATGAACTTCAGAGACTTTTATCAAAAGGGGAAACAGCCATTCTCCTTCGAAATTTTCCCGCCCAAAAATGAAGCAGCTCTTCAAGATCTCTTGACCGCGATGAGGGAACTTTCCAGATTTCATCCCGCCTTCATTTCCGTCACCTACGGGGCGATGGGAACAACGCAGGATCTGACACGGGATCTCGCCATCCGGATCCATCAGGAGCTTAAGCTGACCACTGCCTTTCACTTTACCTGTGTCGGCTCGAATCGACAATTCATCCGAACCTATCTGGAACATTTGAAGAAAGAAGGGATCGATCTAGTCGTCGCCCTGCGCGGGGATGCACCTGCCGGAACCGAAAAATTTACCCCTCCGAAAGACGGGTTTCGCTACGCCAACGAATTAGTCCAGTATCTGAAGGAGATCGATGGGTTCAGCATCGCAGTTGCCGGTTATCCAGAAGGTCACATGGAATCACCTGACAAGGAAACCGATCTCGCCCACCTCAAGAAAAAGGTCGAGGCGGGGGCGGATATTGTGATCACGCAACTTTTCTTCAACAATCAGGATTTTTTTGACTTCCAGGAAAGGGCCAAAAAAATAGGGGTCAACGTCCCGATCATTCCGGGGATCATGCCGATCGTAAATTTCAAACAGATAGAAAAAATCACTCGGATGTGCGGGGCATCGATCCCACCCTCTCTGTATGAAGAACTGAGACGCAATGAATCGAATCTCGAGAGAGTTCACGAGATCGGGATCGAACATGCCATACGGCAATGCCAGGAACTCCTCAGCCGAGGGGTTCCTGGCATTCATTTTTACACCTTGAATAAATCGTATAGTGTCGGCAAGGTAATCGAATCCTTATGAACAAAACACCGCTCAATTCTCTTCATCGTGAGCTTGGAGCCCGCATGGTTGATTTTGCCGGTTGGGAGATGCCGGTTCAATATGCCGGCATTCGCGAGGAACACATGGCGGTTCGGACCAAGGCAGGGCTTTTCGACGTCAGTCATATGGGAGAGATCGAGATCCGAGGCACGAAGGCCTTGGGGACTGTCCAAAGGGTCACCTGTAACGACGCAAGTCGTCTTACCCCCGGTCGCTCCCAATACTCCGCCCTTCTGAACCCCAAAGCAGGTTTTGTGGATGATGTGATGGTCTACTGTCTTGCCAATGACCACTTCCTGATCTGTGTCAACGCCTCGAACACCGAAAAAGATTTTCAGTGGATCCTGAAAAACAGCCTTCCTGGGGCCGAAGTTTCGAATCGAAGCGATACCTGGGGACTCATCGCCTTGCAGGGTCCCCTTGCGCGTGAAATCCTCTCCTCCACGCTCAAGAAAAATCATTTTCTGGAAGAGAAGATCTTTGGCTGTCGTGTCTTGCTGTCCGGAACAGGCTATACCGGAGAGGATGGTTTTGAGATCTTTTGTAAAAGTGAAGAGGCGCCAATTATCTGGAAGGGGCTTCTGGAAAAGGGGCGTTCTATCGGTCTTCTGCCGTGTGGACTCGGCGCTCGAGACACCTTGAGACTCGAGGCCTCCTACCCCCTCTATGGACATGAAATTGACGACGAAACGAACCCTTTTGAGGCAGGCCTGAATTGGATCGTTAAAATGGAAAAGGGGGACTTCATCGGTCGAGGATCACTCTCTTCACAGAATAAGAAAAAAGAGCTGATCGGTTTGAAGCTCAAGGAGTCTGGAATTCCGCGACAAGGATATAAATTATTCCTCGAAGGAGAAGAAGTCGGCAGGGTGACGAGCGGGACCCTCTCCCCTTTTAGCGGGGAGGCGATTGCGCTGGCTTATGTGAATCAACCCTTGACAAAGGAAAAATTAGTCGGAAATAAGATCCACGTAGAAATCAGGGAAAAGAAAAAGGAAGCGGTCGTTGTTCCGCTTCCATTCTACAAGAGGTAAACATGACCTTTCCAGAAGACTTAAAATATACCAAAGAGCATGAATGGATTCGTGTCAAAGACAGTGTCGTCACGATCGGAATCACCGATTATGCCCAGGAACAATTGGGAGAGGTGGTCTTTATAGAGCTCCCGGATGAAGGCGAAGAGATCGTAAAAGATGACTCTTTCGGGGTTGTCGAGTCGGTGAAATCGGTCAGTGATATCTACGCCCCGATTTCGGGTCGTGTCATCGAGGTCAATGACCCCCTCCTGGACAATCCGGAAACGCTGAATGAGGAACCGTACGGAGAGGGATGGCTCATCAAGGTCGAGATCGCAAGCCCTGCAGAAATCGATGAGTTGATGACTGCAGAGCATTATCAGGCTTTTGTCAAAGAAGAGCAGGCTTGAGTTGCGTTACCTTCCGCATACCTCACAAGAAATTCAGGAAATGCTTCAAACAATCGGTGTCCACTCGATCGAAAATCTATTCGAGTCGATCCCGTCGTCTGTACGACTGGGTCGCCCTCTCAAACTTCCCCCTCCCCTCACTGAAATCGATCTGCGCCATCATATGCGCCAACTTTCACGCCAGAATGCCCATGGAGAGGAGTGGGCCTCTTTTCTGGGGGCAGGCTGTTACTCACATTATATTCCAAGTGTCGTCGGTCAATTGATCCAACGAGGCGAGTTTCTCACCGCCTATACCCCCTATCAACCCGAGGTCTCTCAAGGAACCCTTCAGGCGATCTACGAATATCAGACAATCGCCGCAGAGATTCTCGGCATGGATATTGCGAACGCCTCACACTACGACGGCTCGACCGCCACAGCAGAGGCGGCACTCATGGCCCTTCGACTTGTTAATCGTCCGAAGGTCCTCGTCGCCGAAACCGTTCATCCGGAATATCGAGCCCTCCTGAAAACTTATCTTAAGAATCAGGAAGCAACCCTCGTCGAAATCCCCTTCACAAAAGAGGGGACCCTCGACTCCGAATTCCTCCTCTCTCAAATTGACTCGGAGACCGCCTGCCTCGTGGCGGCAACACCAAATTTCTTCGGCATTGTCGAGGACCTGACTCATTTCGCGAAAAAACTCCATGAGGCGGGGGCCCTCCTGATCACGAGCAGTCCGGAACCGCTCGCCTTCGGCCTATTTAAACCACCGGGGGAGATGGAGGCGGATATCGCGGTGGCCGAGGGACAACAGTTCGGGAACCCTTTAAGCTTTGGCGGGCCTTCCTTGGGTCTCTTCGCGACCCGACAGGATTTCGTCCGAAACCTTCCGGGTCGTCTTGTCGGCGAAACGGTCGATCAGGAGGGACGTCGTGGTTTTGTGCTGACCCTCGCGACCCGGGAACAACATATCCGACGTGATCGGGCCACCTCAAATATCTGCACTAATGTCTCCCTCTGCGCCCTTGCAGCGACCATCACACTTTCCCTGTGGGGGAAAGGGGGATTCGAACGCCTCGCCCTGAACAATTTCCAGAGGACAGAAAATCTCAAAAAAAGACTGCGTGAGAAAAAATTTGAAATCCCGTTCTCCGGAGTGACTTTCAACGAATTTGTCCTCCGACTTCCCAAGGACTCTGAAAAGGTCCTCGGTCAACTTGGAGAGAAAAAGATCTTCGGGGGAGTCCCGCTAGAATGTTGGTATCCAAAGCTTGAAAACTATATCGTTATCTGTCTCACCGAAACCACCTCCGATGAGCAGGTGGACAGGCTTGTCGAGGAGTTAGAGGCGTTATGAGCCAAGCGGGCGAAAAAGGATTCCAGTTTGATGAAGAATTGATCTTCGAGCTTTCTCGAAAAGGACGAGAGGGGTTTTCCCTGCCAGACCCCTCCCCGGAATCCCCTCCCCTCCCGACAAAACTGCTTCGATCAAAACCGGCCCGGCTTCCGGAGGCCTCAGAACCGGATGTGGTTCGACATTTCACACGACTTTCGCAATGGAATTTTTCCATCGATACAAACTTTTACCCGCTCGGCTCCTGCACGATGAAACACAATCCGCGTATTAATGAAGAGGTCGCACGGTATGCCGGTTTTGCCCATGTCCATCCCTACCAACCGGTCGAAACGATCCAAGGCTGTCTCCAGCTTATCTCTGAACTCGAGGCTTACCTCTGCGAGATCAGCGGAATGGATGCCGCCACACTCCAACCGGCTGCCGGGGCCCATGGAGAGCTGACCGGGATCCTCATGATCCGTGCCTATCTGGAGTCGAAAGGAAACCCGCGAAAAAAAATCCTGATTCCGGACTCTGCCCACGGGACAAACCCGGCCTCTTCGGCGATGGGAAACTACTCAGTGATTCCGTTACGGAGCAACAAGGAGGGAAGAGTTGTCCCCGAAGAGGTCCGACGCGAGATGAACGAGGATGTCGCGGCGATCATGCTGACAAATCCGAACACCCTGGGGCTTTTTGAGAGTGAGATACAAGAGATCACTGCGATCGTTCATGAGAAGGGAGGCCTTGTCTACGGGGACGGGGCCAACATGAACGCGATCCTCGGTAAATGTCGACCCGGCGATTTGGGCATTGATCTCCTTCAATTCAATCTGCACAAGACATTTACAACCCCGCATGGCGGAGGCGGACCGGGTGCAGGACCGGTGGCGGTGAAGAAAATATTAGAACCGTTTTTGCCGATTCCGAGAATTGTTGAACAAAAAGGATCGGAAGTGCGATACACCCTCGACATCAATTGTCCCCACTCGATCGGTCGTATCCGTTCTTTTTTTGGTAACTTCGGGATGTTGGTCCGCGCCTACACCTACATTCGAGAGATGGGACCCGAAGGGCTCTCGAAGGTCGCGGAACTTGCCGTTCTCAATGCCAACTACGTCCGCTCACGTCTCGAACCCTACTACCATCTCCCCTATGCCACCAGAAATCTCCATGAGGTGGTCTTCTCGGACAAGAAACAGAAGGAGACGGGCGTCACAACGATGGATATCGCAAAAAGACTGCTTGATTATGGCTATCACCCCCCGACGATCTATTTTCCCCTCATCGTCTTCGGGGCCCTCATGATTGAACCGACCGAAACGGAATCAAAAGAGACCGTCGATCAATTCTGTGACACGATGATCCAGATTGCAAAAGAGGCACAGGAAGAGCCGGACACGTTGCATAATGCCCCCCACCAGACGAAGCTAAAAAGACTCAATGAGGCGAAGGCGGCCAGAGACCTGAAGCTCCGCTATTTCTTTCAATAAGAAATCTATTTCTTCATACATCCACCGGAGGCGCGAGGAGGCTTCGATTTGCCCGTCTCTTCAGACGTTCCCTCCTTAAAGGAAGAAGGGGAACCTTTTTGGGAAAAAATATTGATGATCTCTCCGGAAGAGGGAGGCGTGCCGGCACCACTTCCAATCCCATGCGCACAATCCTTTGCGCGTGTCACCTTCCGGATGCGTGAGTAGTCCGCAATGTATAATGTGTCCTCTGAATCAAAACCAATCCCGGTCGGGAGCATTAATTTTGCCTGATCGGCTGATCCCCCATCCCCACCAAAACCACCCCCCATCGGGTACTCAATCGTGATTTTCTCAATCGTCTGGCTTCCGATCCCCACCTCACCACTTCCGACATAGGTGGCAATCATCGGTTCTGGCTTAAAGGTAATCTTGCGGATTCGGGCGTTCCAGGAATCGGCGACGAATAAATCTCCTTCTGAATCAAAAGCCAGGCCGGTGGGACGATTCAATTGTGCGAGAGTCGGCGACCCCCCATCCCCGGAAAAACCAGCGACCCCCGTCCCGGCAATTGTCGTCACCATCCCATCGACCCCGACACGACGAATTCGGTGATTATTGGTATCTGCAATATAAAGATTCCCCTCCGGGTCAACCGCAAGCCCGAGGGCGCCGTCATTATAGACATTGAATTGTGCCGATACGGCAAGACCCCCATCCCCTGAAAACCCCTTTCTCTGACCCCCAGCCAGAGGGGTTGCGGTCCATCCCTCCCCTTCTTTCTCAACAAGTTTCTGAAAAAGAGGCATTTCATCCCGAAGTCCCATTTCTGAAAAATAGAGGGCCCCGCTCTGATCTCTGGCAAGCCCCATCGGATGAACAGCCGACAAATCTATTGTCTGTATCACCCCATCGGATCGAATCTGACGGATACGATTATTCAAGCTGTCGACGAAGAAGAGATTCCTATCGTTATCCGCCACAAGACCCATCGGCCCCCAAAGAAGCGCCTCTGAGGCAGGACCTCCATCCCCTGAAAATCGCTCCTGGGGTTTAGTAGGATCACTATTTCGTCCCGCGATCGAAGAGATCATCCCATTCGGCTCGATCCTCCGAATCCGGTGATTCAGATGATCCGCCACGAGCAGATTCCCCTCTTTATCGATCGCGAGCCCCATCGGCATAAAAAGCTCCGCCTCCTGGGCCAGTCCTCCATCCCCTGAAAAACCAAGGGTCGATTTACCGGCGATGGTTGAGATACAGGTCTCGGCTTGCACAGACGGGGAAAGAAACAGGAAAGAGATCAAAAGGAGTCGCTTCAAAACGGCCTCAGTATATCACTAATTTTCAGGCCTGTGTTGAATTTTTTTAGGATTGGTAAACAATAAAACCCCAGCTGATGTCCAGGACCCCATCATTATTCCCATCCATTTTCAGAAGTTCCCGTGGAGGGGTCTCAAAAGGGGCCGAATCCCGAACAACACGGATCGCCTCTTCGTCGTAAAGGGGAAGCCCTGAGGAACGGCAGACAAAGGCACGCCTCAGATTCCCCTTCCGATCAATCTGAAAACAAACGGTTGCCTGCACATTCGCCGAGACAATCTGATTAGCAAAAAAATACTGGCTCAAAGCGGGGCGGGGATCCCAGGTCAGTTTGAAGATCTTCTTTATCCGGACAAAATAACCGATCTTGGGATAACGCAAAACATTCAAATAGGTACGCTCTCCGACCCTGATATTCGGGAAAAAATCCTCGGGGAGGACCGTTCCCAGGTCCTCTTCCCCTTCCTGTTCCATAACCCCCGTATCAGGTGTCTTGGCCGCATATTGAGCCCCTTCCCCTTCCTGATCCTTCTTTGGCAGGTCCCTCCCCTCTGAATCGGTCACAATCCGACGGCCCGAAGGAGCGGTGTAGGGTGTTGAAGCGACCTGCTCTTCCTCCACCTGCGAATCATAGAGCCCCAGAAATCGTGCCTTCTCCGGTCGTTTCTCCTTCTCCGGCGGGGAGATGTCGGCGATTTGCTTCTTCTCGAGGAAAACCTCCAACTCCTCCGAAGCGACCTTCGAGAGCGTCAAGGGGTGCGTGAAAAAGTAGAGAAGCAAAAGGTGGAGCAGGAGCGAAAAAAGAATCGCGATTGTAATTCTACGATCATTGGGCTGATTCATTTTTTTCTAACCCCGGCGGTTTTTGATGAGCGACAAAAGCAAGACAAAACCAAACAAACCGCCACCGCCGTAAGCATACCGCGATTCGGCAACAAAGCCAACCTCTTCAAACCGAAGCCCCAAAAAGAGCCCCCCTAAAAAGAGAAGCCCATAAAGGATCTGATGCCCCAGGAGATAGATCTTCTGTGTCTGGGCCTTCAATTCAGGACTTTTGAAAGAAAGCTCACCGGCATGCAGACGTTGCAGTGATCGGTGAATCTCCCGAGGGAGCTGGAGATAGGAAAGGGCGACCTCTTTCGTCAGAGAGACGACGACCTCCGAAATCGGTTTGTCCTGAAGCACAAACCGCTCGACATAAGGCAGCACAATCTCCATCGGATTTAATTTAGGATCGAGATGGCTCGAGAGCCCGAAGACAAGAAGCATCGTTCTCTCCAGGAGAACCCAATCCTTCGGGACATGGAAGGAACCCATCAAATCCTTGAAATTGATCTTAAGTTTTTTGAGCTCCAGAATTTCCTCGAGGCTCTGGATGCCGGAGACATTCAGGTCCTTGAAGCTCTCGATCTTGAGATTGGAAAGCTTGCCATAAAAATAATCGATCAACCCTTCGAAAGGCTCCATCCCCTCTTCCCTCGCCACAAAACCCATCTGCCGCATCGCATCGGCAAGGATCCGGGTGTCCCGCTTGATCAACCCCTCCGCAAAACGGGCCATCCCCTTTCGCATCGGCTCAGAGACGGTCGCGATCGCCCCGAAGTCAACCAGGATGATTTTACCGTTGTCCTGAACAAGGAGATTCCCCGGATGAGGGTCAGCGTGATAAACACCGTCCAGAAAAATCTGTTTGCAATAGGCGTGGATGATTTTTGTCGCAATGGTTGTCGGATCGATCTTCTGTGCCTTCAATTCGTCAACAGCGGAGACTTTAATCCCTTCCATGAATCGAAGGGTCAGGATCCTCTTTGTGGAAAGATCCCAAAAAATATCGGGGAAGAGAAAATCCTCTTCCTTCTCAAAATTTTTCCGGATCGCCTCAAGATTCTTCGCCTCATACTGATAGTCGAGCTCCTGTTGAATCACCTGAGCGATCTCCGCATAAACTTGTCTGAGACCGTAAGCGGGAAAGAAGAGATGAAGCAGGCCAAAGATCCTCTTTAAGGTTTTTAGATCGGACCGAACGATCTTTTCGATCTCTGGATATTGTACCTTCACGGCAACCTTCGTCCCATCGGCCAGATAAGCGACATGCACCTGACCAAGAGATGCCGAGGCGATCGGTTTTTCTTCAAAACTTCGGAAAAGATCGAGGGGCCGCTTCGAAAATTCCTGAAGGAATCTCTTTTCGATCGCCGGATAGGGGTGGGGCGGAACCGCATCCTGAAGCCCCTCCAGGCCACTTCGAAGCTCGTCTGGAAGGAAATTGCTCATGATCGAGAGCATCTGTCCGACCTTGATGAAAAGCCCCTTCAGATCGAGGATCGTCCTTTCGATCCGACGCGCATTACGGCGGTGGATCTCCGATATGCGGGGTTTCATCCATCCCTCACCGAGAATCCTCTTTTTGACCCAAACCAGGAGGTAGGAGGTGAGAACAACCAAAAAGAGCCAGTAGGCCCTTAAAAAGCGGGGAGTGGGCATAAGACCTTTGATTTGAAAGACTTACCCATACAGTATTCAAGAAAGAGAGTAAAGATACGTTCTTCCCGCCCTTTAGACACAACCTCAAACCTCTCTCGTGCAGGAAGACACCGATGGCAATAAACCCCCCCCTCTTTAAAAACAAAATAACGCTTCTCTTCTTTTGCCCCGCACTTGAGACAACTGGAAAGGTGCGGTTCAAACCCTGAAATTTTGAGCAGAGACCGCTCAAAAAACTTCCGAACATCGGGTGGGCCTTCTCCTCTATTCAATTTTTGAAGGGATTCCAGGAGCAGGTGAAACTTCTGGGGTTCCGGGGAGTGTTCCGGCGTCATTCC
The DNA here is from genome assembly GCA_016180845.1 of Deltaproteobacteria bacterium. Classification (NCBI taxonomy): domain Bacteria; kingdom Pseudomonadati; phylum Myxococcota; class Myxococcia; species Deltaproteobacteria bacterium. The sequence continues at coordinate 28,515 of JACPAK010000009.1, read as the reverse complement.
CCGGATTGCCTCAACAAGATAAAAGGCACACCCCAATCGTTCCAGCTCCTCCTGAAGATGAGTCAGCGGAAGAGAGACATTCGATTCTTGCAAAAAAAGTAGCGAAGAATTCGCCTTTTCCACCAGATCGACCGTGACAATGTTCAAGGCGGTAAGTGTCGATCCGAATCGCTTGCGACTTTTACGTGCCGAACGGGCCAATGCCCAGAGACGCCCCTTTTTTTCTGTCAGGAAATCACAGAGGAGATCATCCTCACCACGTGGGATGACTTTCAAGACGATAGCTAAGGTTCCTTCCATTATCTCGAAGACAGATACGCTGCAAGCAAGATCACAACAATCGCAAAGACAAGAAAGATAAAAAACTGGTTTTTGACTTCAATCCCACGAAACTTCCGAAAAGGGTTCTCAAGCGAGGACTCTTTCGGCTGCAGAGACTCGAAGCGTCGCATTACCTCTTCCCGGGGAACCCCGATCGCCTGCGCAGTGCATCTCAAAAACCCCCTGATAAAGGCCCCCTCAGGGAGATCATTCCAAAGATCGGCCTCTATACACTTCAAGAATCGGATACTGATCTTTGTCTGCTGAGAAATATCCTCGAGGGTCAGCCCTCGAAACTCCCGTTCTCTCCTCAAAAATTGTCCCAGCGTTTCATTTTCCATATTCTTAGATCTCGATCTTCCCAAATGATCCCAGTTTCTGAAACTCCGCTATTCTCCCTTGAATCTCTCCGATTTCAAGATCTTTCAGACGATTCGGTCCAAAATCCTCCACATTAAAAGAAGCCATCGCACTTCCGATAATCACCCCTTTTTTCAAATGCTCAAAATCAAACTGGTCAGACATCGCAAGATAACCGACCAGACCTCCAGCAAAGGTATCGCCTGCCCCTGTAGGATCCTTGACCTCTTCTAACGGAAGACCGGGGGCCGAAAAGATCTCCCCCTTGTAAAAAAGCAGCGCCCCGTATTCTCCTCGCTTGATCACAATCGCCACAGGTCCCCAGGATCCAATCTGTTTTGCCGCCTTCACAAGAGAGGTTTCTTTTGTTAACTGGCGTGCCTCTTCTTCATTGATGACGACAAGGTGGGCCTTCGCGAGGACCTCCTCCACCCATTTTCTTTGGGTCTCTATCCAGAGATTCATCGTATCAATATAAATCTTCTTGGGGCGACCAGCCTCCTCCAGAACCTTCATCTGAAATTTTGGATCAATATTTCCCAGGAAAAGGTGGTCCGGATTTTTCCACTCCGCCGGAATTTCTGGAGAATAATTCTCAATAACCCCGAGCTCTGTCCGGAGGGTGTCGCGTCGATTCATGTCGTAGCTGTAACGACCAGCCCATCGGAATGATTTTCCCCGGCCGACCTTGAGTCCTGAAAGGTCAACCTTCCTCGCCTTCAGGAATTTGAGATCGTCTAATGGGAAATCTTCACCGACAATCCCGACAAGCCTTACGGGAGCCAAAAAACTCGCAGCGGCAGCAAAATGGGTCGCCGAACCACCAAGCACCTCGTCTTCCTTGCCAAAGGGGGTCTCGATAGAATCAATCGCGACTGTTCCAACCACAAGAATCGTTCCCATAATCAGAGATACTTTCCGGCAATCACCTTCAGCCGCTCCCGAGTTTTTTCGGGAATCAACTTGCGATCGGTGAGGATTGCATTTTTCATCGCACTTTCACAGGGACAGGTACGGCTCTCAGGGAGTTGGACAACCGTTTCCCGAATCATGCGTTTCGCTGTTTCAACATTTTTCTTCAAAACATCCAAAACCGCCTCGATCGTCACATCTTCATGATGTTCATGCCAACAATCATAGTCTGTCGAAAGGGCAATCGTCGCATAGCAGATTTCTGCCTCACGCGCCAGCTTTGCCTCCTGAAGATTGGTCATCCCGATTACATCCATCCCCCACTCGCGATAGAGATTCGATTCAGCACGGGTTGAAAACTGGGGTCCCTCCATGCAGAGGTAGGCCCCTCCTTCATGCACAGTCGCACCCACCTTTTTCCCAGAATCGATGAGCTGCTTGCGAAGCGCCGGACAGAGCGGATCGGCAAAGGTGACATGGGCGACAACCCCATCGGTAAAAAACGTCGAGGCGCGCCCCTTCGTCCGATCCACAAACTGATCGATGATCACCATATCCCCCGGCCGGATCTTCTCCTTCAAACTTCCGACCGCAGAGACACCGATGATCCACTCACACCCAAGCTTCTTCAGCCCCCAGATATTCGCCCTGAAATTAAGTTCGGAGGGAGAGACTCGATGCCCTCGCCCATGTCGTGGCAGAAAGACGACCTTCTTCCCCTCGAGAACCCCCATGATATAGGCATCCGAAGGGGCCCCAAACGGCGTCTCAAGCCTCTTCTCCTCGAGGACCTTGAGCCCCTCCATCTCGTAGAGACCACTGCCACCGATAATTCCAATCAGTTTTTCGAGCATAGGTTATGTGTTTGTATCTATTGGAAAAGAAAAGTCAATGAGGAGAAGAGGTTGAGACACACAACTGCCCGCACGCACCATTCACATCGAGTCCCTTCGAGTACCGGATATTTACCTGAAAGTGCCGATCAGCGAGATACGTAAAGAAGGCACGTACTTTCTCCTCAGTCGGACGTTTATAAGGTGACGAGGGGTATTCGTTGTATGGGATCAGATTTATCTTGCAGGGGAGATGAGAACCTATCTGGGAGAGTCTCTTCGCGTCGTCGAGTGAGTCGTTGATCCCTGCCAACATCACATATTCAAAGGTCACACGCCGATTGGGTTGATCTTTTGTATAAACCTTACACGCTTCAAGGACACGCTCGAGAGAATATTTACGCGTCACCGGCATCAAATCCCCTCTCCCCTCTTCGGTGGTCGCATTCAGCGAGAGTGCGAGTTTGACCCCAGTATCCTTTCCAAACCTTTCGATCTCAGGCGCCAGGCCGACGGTAGAGAGTGTGACCTTCCTCTGTGAAATCCCGAGCCCTTTCGGATCTGTCATGATCCGGATCGCCTGAATCACAGAATCATAATTATGGAGCGGCTCTCCCATCCCCATCAGGACTATGTTAGAAATCCTCTCTTCTGGAGGGAGCTGTCTTTGCGTCTCGAGGATCTGCCCCAATATCTCCCCCGGAGTTAAGTTTCTGACAAGTTTCATCTCCGCCGTCTTGCAAAACTTGCATCCCATCGCACACCCGACCTGAGATGAGAGACAGAGTGTCGTTCTGTTTTTTTGGGGCATCAGGACAGCCTCAACAGAATTAGTATCGTGAAGCCTGTAGAGAAATTTAGTCGAACGATCGACAGCGGAGTGATGTCTTGCACCGACCTCAAGACGACCGATCTCAAAATACTCGGCAAAAAGGGCCCGCATCGGAATCGCCAAATCTGTCATCTCTTCGAATGACGGCGCCTTCTTCGAATAAAGCCACTGATAAACCTGCCCTGAGATGTACTTTTTGAGACCTTTCTCCTCGCACCACTGGGAAAGCTGATCCCGGGAGAGATCAAGGATATTTTGGCGCATACCGGCTTCTTAGATCAACGTCTCAGAGGATTGCAAGAGGGGATGTGGAGACGGGGGGGATCGAACCCCCGACCTCTTGCATGCCATGCAAGCGCTCTCCCAGCTGAGCTACGTCCCCGTGAAGCCGCCTTTCATACCTCAAGCATTCTGACTCTTCAAGCGTCTTTCAGAAAGAAATTTCAAGATTCGATAAATGACTTCGTTTACTGGTGTCGGGACTCTTAACCGTTTCCCCTCTCTCACCACCGTCCCAGCAAACGCCTCATACTCCATATTCCTCCCCTTATAAAAATCCTGTTCCATCGAGGTCGGGGTATAGCGACTCTTCGCGGTACGGGACCAATGCAGATGATTCAATATGACTTTTCGAGAAATAGAAATCCCCCTTTTCCGAGCGACCGCAATCACCTCTTCCATCGCCCCCCGAACAAGCGCGACCCCAGCCTCATTCGAGACGACATCCCCCGGAGACAAGCGAAGAATCGTACAGACCTGATTGAAACCGACATTCCAGACAAACTTCTGCCAGAGGTCCCTCTGGATCTGGAGCGAAAGGATCGTCGGAATACCTGCCTTGAGAAAAATCTTCGCGATTGCCTGCAGCCGCTTTGTTTTCTTGTAATCCAACTCCCCGATCGTGATCGTCCCTCGACCGGTATGGCGGATGACGCCCGGCCTCAAAACCTCCGACGAAATAAACGAGACTCCCCCCAAAACCTTTCGCCTTCCAAACGCCTTCGCGATTTTTTCTTCATTATCGACCCCATTCTGAAGCGAGAGGATGACCGTCTTGTTTCCAACCGCTGGTCTGATCTTTTTTAAGACCCCTTCAGTATCGTAGGACTTCACACAAATAATAATGAGGTCAAAGGGGGTGGGACGTCTAAAACCGTCAATCACCTTGGGTCGAACACGAAAATTCCCCTCATAGCTTTTAATCAAGAGACCCTTCATCTGAATCGCCCGAAAGGTCTTACCCCTCGCCAAAATGGTAAGATCGGCCCCTGAACGGACTAATTTCGCGGCATAATACCCCCCAATCGCCCCAGGACCGACAAGCAGGACTTTCATAGGCTTACCCCCCTACCTTCTTTTTGGACGAATGAAAAGAGCGTCCTGTCCAGCACGAAACTGTTTTTTTTACCATTATATTTCAACGACTTAACGCTTTGTGTCGAAAAAATCATTAAATTCAAGGGTATAATGACGGCGGTTATTAACCAATGGGGATTATTAAAAAATCCCCGAAAGGAGGGGGCATGGAAAGGGTATTAGAACCGATCTTCAGCCCAATCAAGGAGCTGATCGCCCACGTATACGATCTCCTCTTCGATGCGGCCAACAAGGTCTGGAAGCTCGCAAAACCGGTCGCCATGATCGGCTTGCTGATTGACTTCCTGACCGGCAAGCTCGGATGGATCACAACGATCATGAACTACTATAGGCAGTTCATGCATGATACATCAGGGGCAAGCTGGATCGTCCTTGTTGCCTTCTCACTATTCGTACTGTCCTACATGTCCAAGAAATAATAAGAAGAGGCTAGATTCGTAAAACAGAATAACAAAAGGGGCTGCATTCGGCTGCAGCCCCTTTTTATTTTTGAAACTCTTTAAGCGTGAAAATACGGGTCGGTCCCTTTAGCATGATCGGTCTCATCAACCACGGCAACGATATCCGGCATGAGTTCCTTGATCCGTTTCTCGATCCCCTGCTTCAGCGTCACATCGACCATCCCGCAGCCATGACAACCACCACCAAACTGGAGATAAACGACATTATCCTTCACGTCGACTAATCGTGCCATCCCCCCGTGGGAGGCGATCGCCGGGTTGATATCATTCATCAAGATTTCGTGGACCTTTTTGACCTGTGGGTTCGAGAAATCAGGTCCGGAGAAGCCAGTCGTGTTCTGGCGTGGAACCTCTGGAAGGGTCACCTTGAAACCACTAGCGGCATTTGTTTCCACAAAATCAACGACCGCCTCCTGAAGTTTCCCCGCAAATGTCCGATCGGCAATAACCTTGATCCCATCGGCATCGATCACCTGATCACTCGGTGAAGAAACCTTAAATTCCTCGAGGGCAAAACCAAAACCTCCCCCTGCCGATTTGATGCGAACCCCCCACTGCATCGGATCTCTATCTTTCAAATAAAATCGAATCTTCTCTTGTGCCTTTTCTGTGATTTTAAGCATCGTGTCGCTCCTTTTGAAAAACAGTGTAGGAGGAAGAGAGGGCGGAATCAAGCGACTTTCTCAGGGCTGACATTCCAGCGACGAAAGACCAATCTTCCTTACCTTTTTATCGGCACCCACGAGAAACAGAGCGATTTGAGATGACTGTGAAAAAAGCTCCTCGATTTCAGGTGAAGAAAGGACAAACGCCGCCGTCGCGAGGGGATCGGTCTCGAGCGTGGAAGGGCCGATGACGGTTGCACTCAGGAGATCGTTTCGCTTCACCCTCTTTTTTGTTCGGGGATCCATAATATGCTCTCCCCTTTCATAAAGACCTGAGGTCGAAGCGGATTGATCCTCCAAGGTCATCGTGCAGAGTGAGAAACCCTCACGACGGGGATCGCGAATTCCTACCTCCCAAACCCCGTGGGCCCCCAGATCTCCTCCGGCATTGACGAGGTGATCCTTGAACCCCTGTTGGATGAGAGAATCACTCATTTGATCAACGATGTAACCCTTGGCGATACCGGAAACGCCAATTTTGATTCCGCTCTTTTTTAAATAAACCATTCGTCCTGAATCCTTAATTTCCAGATCATGAAATGAGATTCCTCTCGGAGAGGCGTAGGTGACGTCAAACGCCCCGTTCGTCTCTCTCGAAATCTTTTCCGCAGTTTTAAGAAGATTGAAAAGTGCCGCCCCAACCGGAATCGTCTCACCCGCCTTGCCGTTATTGAGCCGGGAGGTATCACTCACGATCTTGAATTCGCTCAATTCCGTCTCCAACCCCCTCGCAACCTTGTAGGCCTCCTCCATCGCCTCAAACGCCTTCTCTTTTTGGTAAAACGGGGCCCGAATCTGAATCGATACCGGCACATCCCCCATCAGCATTTGAGTACGGGAAAAAACTTGTGTCAGAGAACAACCAGAGAGGCAAAGCGTAAAGAAAATAAGGAGCCTAGGCTTTTTTCCAAGTTTCATGAATAATAGAAAGAGCCATCACGAGAAATGATACAAGCATTGCCCCTCCGGAAAGATAGAGAAGATAAACAGCATGGGGTGAGATATCGCGAATGAACCAGGGGGAAAGGATATTCGTCAAACTGCCTGCAAAGGAAATCAAGATCCAGCTTGTCTTATACCCTTCGGAAAGGGGGGTGAAAAGAAAGAGAAACGCCAGGAGCCCCACTACAACCGGTTGGCTAAAGCTGTGGACATGGGCGATCGCTACCATCGTGCCGGTACTCTGTGGGAGATAAACCTCCGGATTTTGCTCCGAGCCACGGAAATGCCTGACCGTCTCTCCTCGATCAAGGTGGGTCCTTGCCCGGACCTGCAGGATGGAGATGGAATAACCGACACCGATCGCCATCACAAAACAGGTGATCAGAATCTTGACTGAAATAGGAAGGGCTGACAGTCTAATTTTTTCCATAAAAAATCTTCCAAAGCACTTCTCCCCTTTTCACTCCCTTCACCAACGCCCGGGAAGAGAGTGTCGCCCCCGTGATCGGCTTCACGTCTCTAGCACCCTTTTTCAAAAATTGTTTTAAAAAACTTTTCTGACGAACCTCGCTCCCAACCGACTCGCGATAGACAAGGACCTCGACCGCGATCACCTCCCCCTTCGGGGAAAAAACAGTCATGAATGTGATCGGCTCTGTTTTGCCGATTTCGTTATCAATCAAGGCATAGCCGTCAACATTTTTACCGCTCTTCGCAACATAAAAAATCCAATCGGTTTTAGGTGGTGCCTGTCCGGTCTTTTTTTTGAAATCGACTGTTTGCGATTCCAAAAGAATCTTTTTATCGGGAGTCACTTCCGCTGAATCCTTAAAGTGAAGCCTCAACGCCTCTTCGGGCTTGAGGTAAACGGTCTGCGCCGAGAGATTTCCTGTCAGGAGAAAGATGAGAATAAAGGATGAAATAAAAGGCATTAGTGATATAGGATCGCATATCAATACATGAACCCGACGCCAAGATTAAACTGATCCGTACCGCCGTTGACGGCGTTCCAATTCGCCATGTAATCAGCCTTCAAGGCGACCTGCGGAATCGGCAGGTACGAGATGCCGGAGGTCCAGGTATTGCGGTCATTCGCCGGATTGGCCGCAAAACCGGACGGCATGCTGCGCTGGGTGTTAAAATCTTCGAATCGGCTAAAGAGAACCAGGTCCTGTTTTGTCTCTGGCCATAGATGATAGAAGAGATGGTACGCCGCTTCCGCATACCAACCGATCATCTCAGTCGCCACGAAATTGGTAAAAGTGGCGTCGGTGGCGACGCGAACGGTATTAATCAATCCCGCATCAGAAAGATGGCTGTAGACAAAAATTCCGTCCAGGTCGAATCCTTCGACGCTATACTTCGCATCCCCTTCCATAAGGGCCAGAAAACCGCCATCAATCGTTGCATTCCCCTGACCGGTATTCGCTGTGAAGAGGGAACTGCCCAAACGAAAACCGGGCAATCCTCGATACTCGAGTCGACCCGCCCCGCCGAAATCGCGACCAGGCGCCTCTCCGACATGACCCCTGCCCCCTCGAAGACCGGTACTTCCGGTAAATCCGGTCGCATTGAGACTTGAGAGGCCATACAGTTCGTAATGAAAATCGCCAAGGCTACCGTAGAGCCCCGCGCCCCCCTCCTGCCATGTCGTCGGGATCAAGACTCGATAAACCTCAGGTCTCTCCACGCTGTAGAAAAGCGGTGGCTCGTGATGCTGGTTAATCACCCCCATAGGCACAAGGATACTCCCTGCCCTAAGATTCAGTCCCGGCCGGTGAAGGTAATCGACATAAGCGAATTCAAGCTCCGGTTCCGTAAAGGCATGCTCGAAGTCAAGCTCCGTCCTGAAATTCCATTTCTCGGTAAAATCATATCCGAACCCCAAAACCATCCGATGAAAATCGATATCATCATCGACTGACCCGATCCGATTATTGTAGTGAAGCTCACCATAGCCAAAGAGATGAAACCGGTCCCAGCGACTTGTAGGATGCCCTTCCCCTGCCGCCACCTCTTCTTCTGCCAGCTCCACCTTAGGCACAGCGTTGGAGGCTGTCTCAAACAAAAACAAGAACCCCATAAGCCCCATAAAGGCGCACGATATCCTTATTCTTTTCATAGCCCCTCCTTATCGAAACTGATTTTGAAAATCATTTTCATTTAAAGTCACGATTGGATAACTGGAGGAGAGAGAGGTGTCAATAATTTTATTTGATCAACGCGATAAAAATTCTGTAACTGATTCGTAAAACTCTCTCGATTGATCAATCATCGGCCAGTGGCCGGATCCTTTGAAACAGCGATTGGCCAGGGAATAAGCCTTTAAAAAATCAACCGACTCCTGAGGGGCGCTTTGATTCCCCCAAAAGTAAATCTTTGGGCACCGAAGGGCCGCAAATTCCCTGCCAGAGAGATTATCTCCTGTTGCCTTGACCCCGGACCTCCCCCATCCCACCAAGCCCCGTGGATCAGAAAACCGGAGGCTTGCGAAATATCTCTGAAGCGACTCATCGTCTCCAGACCTTCGGTAAATTTCCCTCAAAAAATCGTGGTAAAATTTCTCCGGTGATGCCGCCTTCGCCGCCAATCCACTAAAGAAGGTATCGGATCTCGTCAGATTTCCTTCAACACTGATATACCCGACAACCTGCGAATGGAGCCTCTCACAAATCCAGGTTCCAATCACACCCCCGAGCGAATGGGCGACAAGACAGATCGGTCTCTTTCTTGAAAATTTTTTGATGACCCTTGCAAAAAGTTCGGTGACCGCTGGTAGAGTGGAAAACTTTTTTTGATAAGGGCTCACACCGAACCCTGGAAAATCAGGAACAAACAGATTGAATCTTCGCGCTAGTGGCGAAGAAAAGGCCTCGCGAAAACTGAGTCCCGATTCCCCAAAGCCATGAATAAACCAGAGATCAGCAGTCGCCTTTCTTACTTTTGAAGTGCGTAGGAAGAGATTCTCAAAGAGGAGGATTTCCACGACAAAACTATTTCCTTGTTTCGATTGAGATTTTTTTCAGGCCCACTTGAGAGGCGATATCCATGAGACGAACAAGCCCGCCGGTGGTGGAACCTTCATCCGCCTGAAGAATGACACGAGGCTGGTCTTCCTTTTTGGCAAAGGGTTGAAGCTGCTCCTTCAATGTTTCCACAATAACTGGCTTGTCGTTCAAGTAGATCTTTTCGTCACGTGTCAGTGTCAGGACAATCTGTTCTGTCTTTTCCAAACCGGTTCCCGACTGGGCCTTGGGTAGATTCACCTTGAGCGACTGGATATTGCTGTACTGAGCGGTGATAATAATAAAAATGAGGAGGTTGAACATCACGTCAACAAGAGGTGTCGTGTTAATCCCCTCTTCTTCATTTTTGCGAAACCGGCGGAAGGCCATCTCACTCCTGCTTGATTAAATCAACGATCTTCAATGAAACCTCTTCCATCGCGAAAATGAGACGATCGATTCTTGACATAAGAAACCGATAAAAAATCGTCGCTGGAATAGCCACAGTCAGTCCGGCAATCGTTGTGTAAAGGGCCTTATAAATCCCATCGGCGATCATCCCGATATTGGTCACCTCTCCAATCTCAGCAACACTCGTAAAAAGCTGGACCATCCCCAAAACCGTCCCCAAAAATCCAAGCATCGGAGCGACAGAAATTGTTGTGTTCAGGACAGGGAGATAACGTTCGAGATGGTTGGTTTCTCTCTGACCGACCTCACTGACGATCTCCTTGATCTGCTCTCGACTTTTTCCGGCATTCTCGAGTCCTGTCTGAATGATCCTTGCGAGAGGGGAATCAACCTTTTTACAAAGAGTAATCGCCTCGGGAAGCTGATTCCTGCGAACAAAATCCTCCAGCTCAACTGAGAGCCCCTTCGGAATGATTTGACTGGAGCGAAGGCTCCACAGTCGCTCGAGAAAAACTGCCAAGGCGAGGATAGAACAAATGGCGATCCCATACATGGTCCAGCCGCTGACTTGGAAGAAATAAATCAGTTTTTCAAACATATTAGGCTGAGCCAACTGTGGGGGCTTTCTTAATCCTTTCAAGAACAGTCATACGCAGAATTTCCTTACGTTGCTGGAGACTCATGAGATAAGAGTCACCTTCCCACTGAGAGTGGGTTACCTGAATAATTTCATTGCCGATCTGGAATTTACCCAGCAGGATTGAATGGCCTGGGCGCACTCGTTCTTCAAAAAACTCGGAGTTAAAATGAGACGCGACGTCTCGTTCCGACTTCCTTGTCTGAATTTCCTCTGGTGCTATTTGAGAGGCTAACCACTTTCGCAACAAAATGGGCAGCTCCAACCAACCAGTAGCCACAACCCGTCTCCTCTCTTCCCCCTATTCTACGACGAGCGTTCCGCGCATCCCCTGAGCCAGATGACCCGGCATATCACAGATAAAGGGATACCGCCCTGCATGACGCGGATAGAGCAGAACCACCCCTTTCCCCTGCCACGGAATCACCTGCTCGATCTCTTCACCCATCCCAAGGATCTCTATCTCATGCTCAACTTCACCACGATTTTCAATAAGAATTTTTGTCGCCTCCCCCGTTTTTAGATGAATTTCTCGTGGTTCAAAAAAATAGTCCCCCGCATGCATCTGGATCTCCTTTTGATCTGCCTCTTTTAAGAAGCCAACGGTTGTTGCCCCCTCAATGACTAAATCAGACCCAAAGGCGAGGAAAAAACCGACCAGGAGCCCCATCGTGGCGGTCATATGGGCCCCTTTAAGCTTCCCAAGATGAATCAATTCACCCACGATATAGAGAATCGCCCCTGCCGCAAGGGAAAGAAAGAGAGTCTCAACCGGCTCAGAGGTCCACTGACTCCCCACAAAGGTACCCAGAAAAGTAGGCCCACCTCCGATAAGACCAAGAAGTATCACAAACAAAACTGAAGGACGATGATTCGACAAAGGACCGGCGATCCCAAAACCTTCCGTCGCATTGTGAAGGGCAAATCCGATAACGAGAAGATAACCCAGCGACAAGGCGCCACTGGCAAACTGCTGACCAATCACAAGCCCTTCGCTAAAGTTATGAAGACCAATGCCAACAGCGATCATCAGGGCCAAATGAGTTGGCGACTTTGGCTGACCTCCATTCTGCCGAATCACAAACGCCTCGAACCCAAGGAGACTCAAGAGAGACAACGCAAAACCGGCGACAAAAATAAGAACCAGAGAGACGACATCAGATACAGAGCGGTAACCTAGAATAGTCAGCTTCATCGCCGATTCAATCTGTTCGATGACATGATAGGAGATCTCGACAAAGAGATAGAGGAGAATCCCAACAGACGCAGCACTTAAGAAAAGACGAAGACGATCCGATACCCTTAAAAAAACAATCGGGAGTCCGAGATAAATCGTGAAGCCAGCAATAGCCCCTCCAAAAAGAATTGTTCCCAGATCGATATCAAGCATCTCTTTGTCCTCGCTGTCGACATCTCTGACAAAAACCGTAGAGCTCCATTTTATGATGAATTAACTGAAAACGATAATTTTTGCAGACCTTTTTCTGAAGTTCCTCGATCCGATGATTCTCAAACTCAATGATATCCCCGCACCGCACACAAATGAGGTGATCATGATGCCTGTCTGTCAAATGCTCAAATTTCGCCTTCCCTCCCCCAAACTCCCTCTTGAAGGCCAAACCAGACTCTGTCAGTAATTTCAAGGTCCGATAAACAGTCGCATAGCCAACCGTTGCATCTTTTTTTCGAACAAGCCCTAAAAGCTCCTCGACAGTCAGATGCTGATGTTTTTGAAAAAACTCGGCGACAATCAGGTCTCGTTGCTTGGTCGACTTGAGACCATGGTCTCTCAAATAGCGGCGGTAGTTTTCGATCTTGGATTCCATATGAAAATGAATTTCAATATCGCTTACGGGCAAACAGGGGGCTTGTCAATTGTCGTTTAATGAGCAAGCTTCTGATATTCTTCCATCGCTTGAGGGAGCAGCTTTTCGAGGTTTTTGGCCCTCTCGCAGGAACCGGGGTGGCTGGCAAAAAGACTCGTCTTGTCGCCCCGCCTCTTACAGGCCCGGTACCACAGATCCACCGCTGCTTTTGGATTGTATCCGGCCTTTGCCATATAAAAGAGACCGATCTGATCCGCCTCAGACTCACTCTTGCGACTGTAGGCAGGGATAAAAACATCGATCCCCTTGGAAATCACTTTTTGAAAAAGATCCTGAACAATACCGCTTCCTGTGGTCCCAACAGCGATCGCTGCAGCCTGGCCGATGACCGCAAGACTCATATTACGACTCAGAGACTCTGTCACATGCCTCGCAGTGGCATGGGCGATCTCATGCCCCAGGACAGCAGCAAGCTCGTCTTTTTCCGATCGCGTCACCAACCCTTCCTTAGGATTAAAAAGACCGCTATAGACCATCACCTTCCCTCCAGGGGCACACCAGGCATTCACAATATCCAGATCGGCATAATGGGTCTCGTAAGGAAAATTGGGGAAGTGAGAAATCGCAGCGATCTTTCCGGTTATTTCCCGGATGAGCCTCGTCATCTCCGGATCGGCCTCCTCGTCGATCGCCTTTTTCTTTTTTTTCAGGGCACGAAGTTGTTGATGAATGACCTGCTGCCCTAACTTGATATCATCATTCAAACCATACCAATTATAGGTCTTCTTGCCGGTCACAGCGTCTTTGGCACAGGAAAAGAAGAAGAGACAAATCAGGAGTAAGATAACTCTCCTAACGGAGATGTTCTTTAATTTCAGAAATAATTTCCGGATCATCCCAAACGCGGGGTCCCACATACTTTTTGAGAACAGTCCCCTCACGATCAATCAAATAACTTATCGGCAGATGAGTCACACCATATTTCTCTGCAACCTCCCCCTTCTGGTCCAGAAGGATAACGAGCGTCAAGGGAGTCATTTTTAAAAATTGCTGAATCGAGCTCCACGTGTCATCCACACCAATGGCAATGACCTCAAAACCGTCTCCGATCCTCTCATTCAGCCGATCCAGAGAAGGCATCTCTGCAAGACAAGGAGGACACCAGGTAGCCCAAAAATTAAGCAGGACCAGCTTGCCCCTATATTCCTGAAGGCTCACGGAGTTCTTCATGGAGGGGAGGGAAAAATGAGGGACAAGATCCCCTTTTTGAAGCCCCCCTCGTTCTTCCAGAATCACCAGAAAATAGACCACCAGGACGATGGCCACAATGATAAAGACAAACCTAAGCTTTATGATCCTTCCTTTTTCTGCCCCTTGCGACGGAAGATTCCCCATCCCTTCTTTTCTCCCTTTTCCTTCTCCACTTTTTCTTTAATCTTCTTCTCCTTCGGAGCAGATTCCGCCTTGACTTCCTTTTCAGCCGCTTTTTTCTCGATCTTCTTCTCAATCTTTGCCTTCTTCTCCTCTTTTTTCTTCTCTTTCCCTTTCTCGACCTTCGGAAGCTCATACCCCAGATATTCGAGCAACGCCATCGGGGCCCCATCTCCCCGTCTAAAACCGAGATGCATCAAGCGGGTATAGCCACCCTGCCGATCCTTAAAACGACCCGCAAGACCATCAAAAAGTTTCTGGAGCGCAACAGAAGAGGTCAGCGCCCTCGCTGCCTGACGCCGCGCCGCCAGATCCCCCTGCTTGCCCCAGGTGATCATCCGATCGGCTAGACCTCGAAGCTCTTTCGCTTTTGCGAGAGTCGTCTCAACTCTCTCATTCAAAATAAGAGAGGTGACCATATTGCGAAAAAGCGCCCTGCGATGAGCCGCCGTCCGACCGAGTTTTCGATGATCGACCAGATGCCTCATAGAATCCTTTATTCAATCTCTTCCTTCGGTTTTTCTTCTTCCTTGGGAAGACCCCATCCCTCAAGCTTCATTCCAAGACCCAGTCCCATTTCAGCAAGGATCTCTTTAATTTCATTCAGAGACTTACGACCAAAATTCTTCGTCTTCAGCATTTCGGCCTCAGTCTTCTGACAAAGTTCGCCGATATAACGAATATTGGCATTTTCAAGACAATTGGCGGATCGTACAGAGAGTTCCAATTCATCAACGCGTCGATTCAGGTTTTCGTTAAAGGAAGGCTTCTGCTCTGCCATCTCCTCGATCACAGGTTCCGGAATCTCTTCAAAATTGATAAAAATCTGGAGCTGTTCCTTGAGGATCTTTGCCGAAAAGGCCAACGCATCTGACGGCGAAACAGATCCATCTGTCCAAATCTCCATGCTCAAACGATCATAGTCTGTCATCTGACCAACACGGGCATTCGTCACCATATAATTGACTTTCGTCACAGGGGAATGAATGGAATCGACCGCAATCATCCCAATAGGGTCTTTTTCCGATTTGTTTCGATCGCCCGGCAGATATCCCTTGTTCAGCTTGACCACCATCTCCATTTTGAGACGACCGTCATTGTTCAGAGTCGCCAGATGAAGATCGGGATTCAAAATCGCCACATTCTCACCGGTCGTGATATCCCCTGCCTTGACCTGCTTTTCTCCTTTAACCTCGAGATGAATCGTATCCTGATCACCAGAGTGCAATTTGAGTCGCACCTGTTTCAGGTTCAGGAGAATGTCAGTCACATCTTCCACAACACCAGGAATTGTTCCAAACTCATGTAAAACACCGTCGATCCGGACATTCGTGATAGCAGCACCCTGGAGAGAGGAAAGCAGGATCCTTCGAAGGGTATTTCCTAAAGTTTGACCAAAACCTCTCTCTAAGGGGCGCGCAATAAAACGACCATAAGTGGGCGTTCCCGTCTCCTTTTCAAATTCAAGAAGTTTTGGTTTAATCAGGTTTCTCCAATTTCGGTACATGTGACCTCCTTAAATCTATTTAGAATATAACTCGACTATCAATTGCTCCTGCATCGGAAGCGTTAACTCTTCTCGAGAAGGCAAACTCTTCACTCGTCCCACAAACTTTCCCTTATCCATTTCAAGCCATGAGGGAATCCCTCGTCGCTCAATCGACTCGAGTGAGGCGACCACTTGAGGAATCTGGCGACTCTTCTCCCTCAACATGATCTCATCCCCCGCCTTCACCTGATAGGAAGGGATCGTCACTTTCTTCCCGTTGACAAGAAAATGTCCATGCTGAACAAACTGCCTCGCCTCATTCCGCGAACTACAAAAACCGATCCGGTAAACCATGTTGTCCAATCGTTTTTCCAGCAAGAAAAGCAGGTTTTCGCCTGTAATCCCCTTCAAACGAGAGGCCTTGTAAAAGGTATTACGAAATTGACCCTCCAACAATCCATAGAGACGGCGCACCTTTTGTTTTTCACGTAGTTGGGCCCCATATTCCGATGGCTTGCCACGCCGCCGCTGTCCATGCTGACCAGGGGCATATTCCCGGCGCTCAATCGCACACTTATCGGTGTAGCAACGCTGTCCCTTCAAAAAAAGCTTAAGCCCTTCTCGACGACAAACCCGACATGCTGAATCCAGATATCTTGCCATTTATCTTCTCCACATCCTTTACACCCTCCGCTTCTTGGGAGGACGACAACCATTATGCGGAATCGGAGTCACATCCCGTATCGACAACACTCTGATCCCCGCTGTTGACAGGGCACGTAAAGCCGACTCTCGACCCGCTCCAGGCCCCTTGATCAAAACGGAAACTGTCCGAACCCCATGCTCTACAGCAACTCTCGCCGCATCGGCAGAAGCAATCTGGGCTGCAAAAGGAGTACTCTTTCGAGACCCCTTGAAACCTTTTGCCCCCGCAGAGGACCAGCAAATAACGTTTCCGACTGGGTCCGTTATTGTCACCATCGTGTTGTTAAAGGTTGAGCAAATATGAACAATGCCCACCGGAATATTTTTCTTCGCCTTACGTTTCTTCTTTGGCTTCTCAGCCTCCGGAGTCGTAACAGCCGCTTCAGTCTCAACCTTCACAGGTGCAGATTTTCCCATAATGTTTTATCCTTTAATTGGGACCCGGCGCCCTCTTTTTGCCGGCAATCGCAATCCTCGCACGTCCTTTTCTTGTCCTTGCATTTGTATGAGTTCGCTGCCCTCGGGCCGGCAATCGATTCTTGTGACGCAAACCCCTATAGGCCCCCAAATCAATGAGCCGTTTAATGCTCATCGAAATCTCTTTCCTCAAGTCACCTTCAACACGGTAATTGGATTCAATCGTCTCACGAATCTTCGCCACCTGCTGATCATTCAATTGATCTGTCTTCAGATTTGGGTCAATGCCGACTCGGCCAAGGATCTCACCTGCTGTAGCCCACCCAATCCCATAGATATATTGAAGGGCCACAACTATCCTTTTCTTGGAGGGAATATCAATGCCGGCAATTCTAGCCATCGTTATCCTTGTTTCTGTTTATGCTTCGGGTTTGAGCAAATAACACGCACAATCCCTTTGCGCCGAACAATCTTGCACTTCATACAAATCTTTTTTGCCGAAGACCTTACTTTCATAAAATTGACAACACCTCGCCCCCCTGGGGGGTCAAAGCAACCGTATGTTCAAAGTGGGCAGACCGCTTACCATCTGCCGTGACTGCTGTCCAGCCATCTTCTAAAATTTTAACTTCATGGGTTCCAAGGTTAAACATCGGCTCCAGGGCCAATACCATTCCTGGAGAAAGCCTAAGGCCTGTATGAGGAAGTCCAAAATTGGGCACCTGGGGCTCTTCGTGAAGCTGCCGACCAATACCATGGCCAACAAAATCCCTGACAACGCCATAACCATGGCTCTCCGCATGCCTCTGAATCACAGCGGCAATATCACCGATCCGATTCCCAGCCTGGACCTCTTGGACCCCCTTTTCCAAGGCCTCTTTTGTCACCTGAATCAGCTTTGCCGATTCCTCGTCAATCTTGCCCACAGGAAGCGTCTTGGCGGCATCCCCATAATAACCCTCAAAAATCGCCCCGCAATCGACCCCGATAATATCCCCTGCTTTCAGGACTCGAGAGGAAGGGATTCCATGCACAATTTCTTCGTTCACAGAGGTGCAAAGGGTCGCCTGAAAGCCTCGGTATCCCTTAAAGGCCGGTTTCCCACCCAGTTTGCGAATCTTTTCCTCAGCCATTCGATCGAGATCCTTAGTGGTCATCCCTGGTTTAATTGTCTCCTCCAAAAGCATCAAAACCTCCGCAACGATCCTCGATGCCGTCCGCATTTTTCCGATCTCTTCTGCTGACTTCAAGACAATCATCGACTCAAAACCTGAACAAGGGACTGAAAAATTTCTTGGACATCCCCTATTCCCTGAATCATCACCAACTGACCTTTATCTCGATAGTAACCAAGAAGAGGGGCTGTTTCATTTTCATAAACCCGAAGTCTTTTTCGAACAACTTCTTCTCGATCGTCATCTCGTTGACGAAGCTCCCCTCCACAGCGATCGCACTTTCCTGCCTCTTTTGGAGGTTGAAAATGAATCTGATAAGTCTGACCACACTGGCCACACTGTCGACGCCCCGAAATCCTGCGCACCAATTCTTCAGCATCAACCCCAAGCGAGAGAACAATATGTTTTTGTCTCAAACTCTTTGCCTGGGCCAGATTCCTTGGGAAGCCGTCCAAGATATATCCCTGGCGACAATCCGTCTCTTTCAATCTGTTCTGAACAAGATCGACAATCAGTTCATCGGGAACCAGTTTCCCTTCCCTCATATATTTCTCGGCACTCTGACCCAACGGAGTCCTCGCCTCCCGGGCCGCCCGCAGTATTTCCCCTGTCGAAATATGGGGGAGCTTCAAGTGCTCGGACAAAAGCCGAGCCTGTGTCCCCTTTCCTGCCCCTGGCGGGCCAAGCAAGACAATGCTCATTCGCGTCGCCCTCGAAATTTTCCTCCCCCCTCTCCTAAAAGTCCTTCGTAATGACGTGACAAAAGATGCGCCTCGATCTGAGCCAACGTGTCCAAGGCAACACCAACCACAATTAACAGCGAGGTCCCTCCAAACGTATACGCCAGAGAGGAGGGGATCCCAAATTGATTGATTAACATCTGTGGAAGGACACAAATAGCTGCTAGATAAAGGGCACCGCCCAAGGTGATCCTCGCCAAGATCTTATCGATATAATCCGAGGTGCTCTTTCCCGGACGAATACCCGGGATGAATCCGCCAAACTTCCGGATGTTCTCAGAGACATCCACAGGATTAAAAGTGACTGCCGTATAGAAGTAGGTAAAAAAGATAATCAGGGCTACGTATAAAATGTTATGAATCCATCCTAATCCAAAAATAGAGGCGAACCCCTGAAGCCGCTCATTCGGAATAAACTGTGCCATCGTCGCTGGGAAGAGGATCAAAGAAGAGGCGAAAATCGGCGGGATAACGCCAGCGGAGTTGATCTTAAGAGGCAAGTGGGTGCTTTGTCCCCCGTACATTTTCCTCCCAACAACCCGCTTCGCATATTGAATCGGAATCCGTCGATGAGATCGTTCGAAAAAAATAATAAAGCTGATAATAAGAAAAATAAAACCGACAAGGAGGAGAAAACCGAAGAGACCGGCAAACTGATCCTTAGTCGCCCAAGCATCCCTAAAACCACCTGGAATTTGGGTCACAATACCAGCGAAAATAATGAGAGAGATCCCATTTCCTATTCCTCGCTCCGTTATCTGCTCCCCTAACCACATAATGGTACAGGTCCCTGCAGCCAAGGTAATCATTGTCATCAAGTAGAATGAAAAGCCCCCGACCCCGGGAAGGACAACCCCTTGTTTGGCCAATCCAAAACTGATCCCGAAACCTTGGACCAGGGAAAGAACCACTGTCCCGTAACGTGTATATTGTGTGATAATTCGACGCCCCTGCTCTCCCTCTTTTGAAAGCTTTTCGAGTGTTGGAACCGCCACCGTCAGCAGTTGCAGGATAATTGAGGCGCTGATGTAAGGCATGATCCCAAGGGCAAAAACAGAAAATCTCTCGAGGGCGCCTCCTGAAAAGAGGTTGAAAATATCAAAAACGGTGCCTCGTTGAATAAGATTGCTCAGGGCAGAAACGTCAATCCCGGGGGTTGGGACAAAAACGCCGATCCGATAGACCGCCAGAAGGGCCAAGGTAAAGAGAAGGCGCCTTCGCAATTCGGGAACTTTTGCGACGTTCACAATCGGCAAAGCCATCAGGAAACCACCTCAAACCTTCCTCCCGCTTCTGTGATCTTTTTCTGAGCCGACTCCGAAAAGGAATTTGCCTTAACAACCAGGGAAACTCCCAGATCGCCTTGTCCCAAAATTTTGATGCCCAATTTCTTTCTTTTGACGAATCCTTGCTCAAAAAGAAAATTCTCATCAACCACCGACCCCGCAGGAATATCCTTGAGATCCCCTACATTCACAACAGAATATTCTTTCCTCGAAAAATTAAAAAACCCCCTCTTGGGAAGACGACGAATCATGGGTGTCTGCCCACCCTCAAATCCACGCCCCTTGGGCCCTCCAGCGCGCGACTTCTGTCCTTTATGACCGCGAGTCGAGGTCCCTCCATGCCCGGAACCTTCACCTCGACCAACGCGCTTTCTCTTTTTTCTCGCCCCTTCTGGGGCAACTAATGAACCCAGATTCACAGGGAACCTCCCCTTAATCTTTGATATTCTTCACGCTGCTGAAGCTGCTTCAAACCATTCACAGTCGCCTTAACGACGTTCTGCGGATTATTCGTTCCAATACTTTTCGTCAGAATATTCCTAAGACCTGCCGATTCCAAAACAGCACGCACCGCACCGCCGGCAATAACACCAGTCCCTTCAGAAGCTGGCTTCAAAAGTACCATCCCTGCACCATAAATTCCCATCACTTCATGCGGGATGGTGCCTCCAGCAGCCATTGGTACGTCAAAAAGTTCTCGTTTCGCCTTCTCAGTTCCTTTTCGGATCGCCTCGGGAACCTCGCTCGCTTTTCCTAATCCGATACCGACTCTCCCATTATGATCTCCGATAACCACGAGAGCCGAAAAACTAAAACGGCGCCCTCCCTTCACTACTTTTGCGACACGTCGGATATCAATAATTCTTTCAACAAACTGTGATGTTTCTGCACTTATCAAAACTTTAACCCTCCTTCTCTAGCCCCTTCAGCAAAGGCCTTCAGACGTCCATGATAAATATACCCACCTCGATCAAAAGTCACATTCTCAAACTGTTTCTGACGCGCCATCTTGGCAAAAAACAACCCAAACTCACGTGCCCCCTTCACATTCCCGGCTATTTTTTTTGAGAACTCCTTCGACTTCGAGGAAAGACCGAGAAGGGTCTTTTTGTCATTATCATCAATCAGCTGGGCATAAAGATGCTTCAAACTCCTATAAATGGAAAGACGAGGTCTTGAGGAGCTCCCGGATACTTTCTTCCGAATTCGGGAATGTCGACGATCTCTAGCTTCAGTTTTTGTTTTCATTACTTGCCTCCTCCGGCACCGACCACAGCCTTCCCAACCTTCCTCCGAATGATTTCACTCACGTACTTGATCCCCTTGCCTTTGTAAGGTTCAGGTGGCCTTAACTTTCGAATTCGCGCCGAAGTCTCTCCCACAAGTGCCTTTGAAACCCCTGAAACCTGCAACTTAACCTGTTTTTCCACTTGGATCTTGATCCCCTGTGGAATGGGAAATATAACAGGATGAGAGAAACCGAGTGTCAGATTAAGAGTATCCCCCTTGACCTCAGCACGGTAACCGACACCATTGATCTCCAGCTCTTTCTTAAACCCTTGTGTCACCCCGTCGACCATGTTGCGTATCAAATTACGCATCAACCCTTGTCGCATCCTCGCCTCTCGGAGCTCTTCCTTTGGAGAGACAGTAAGAACCCCCTCTTTAAGGGCGATCGTCGTCATGGAGTCCAGCTCTTGCTGCAACTTGCCCAAAGGCCCTTCAACAAGGACCCTGTCCCCCTGAACCGCTACCTTCACCTTCTCGGGGATCTTAATCGGTTGTTTTCCTATTCTCGACATAATCTTCCTTTTACCAAATGGTGCAAAGCACCTCTCCCCCTACCTTCTTTTCGCGGGCCTCCTTATCCGTCATCACTCCCTTCGATGTGGAAAGGATCGCCATGCCAATCCCGCTCCTGATGGTGGGAATTTCCGTATGCCCTTTGTAAATTCTCAAACCGGGTCGGCTTGTTCGACTTAAATTTTGAATCAAAGGCTTCCGACGTCCGACATAGCGAAGCTTCACCTCGATCCAACGATCTCCCTTTTCTCCCGTTTCTTCGCGAACATCACCCAGGTAGCCTTCTTTCTTGAGAATCTTGATAACCTCAAGCTTCAACCGAGAAAAAGGAACACGAACCTCGTCATGTCCCGCCTTCTGGGCATTTCTGATTCTTGTCAACATATCACTCAATGGATCCGTCATGAAATCCTCCTACCAGCTTGCTTTCGTAACCCCAGGTAATTCACCGGCAAGCGCCTTCATCCTGAAGCAAATACGGCACATGCCAAACCGGCGCAGATAACCACGGGGTCGACCACAAAAATGACACCGAAAATAGCCTCTGACCTTGAAACGGGGTTTCCTTGTTGCCTTCACCCTTAATGAAGTCTTTGCCATGTTTTAGTTCTCCCTAAAAGGCACTCCCAAAAGACGAAGAAGCACCTTGGCCTCTGCATCACTCTTTGCACTCGTCACAATAGTCACATTCATTCCCCAGACCCTCTCAATCTTGTCATATTCAATTTCCGGAAAAACAATCTGTTCTGTAATTCCCAATGTATAATTTCCCTGACCGTCAAAACCCTTTGGAGAAACACCATGAAAGTCCCGCATTCTCGGAAGGGCGACATTGATCAAGCGATTCAAAAACTCAAACATCATCTTTTTCCTCAAAACAACACGGCATCCGATCGGCATCCCTTGCCTCAATTTGAAATTCGCAATCGACTTCCGCGCCCGGGTGACTGCCGGCCGCTGACCGGTGATCAAGGCCATTTCCTGAGCAGCGTGATCCAGAACCTTCTTGTCTTGAGTTGCCTCCTTAAGACAAGTGGAGACCACAACTTTTTCAAGTCGCGGAACCCGCATCCAATTCTCAATCGCCAACTCTTTTTGAAGTTTCGGAAGACATTTTTCCTTATAAAATTTCTCAAACGACATATTAAGCAAATACCTCCTGACACTTGCGACAAAACCGGACCTTCTTTCCACCATCGATCACTTTAGAACCAACCCGCACCCCTTTGGAACATTTCGAGCAGTAAAGCATCATTTTTGAAACATGAATCGGCGCCTCTTTCTCAACAATACCTCCCTGGCGAAGTTTGGCTGTCGGTTTCTGATGCCGCTTGACCTTGTTAAGCTTTTCCAAAAGGGCAGAGCTTTCCCTCGGGAAAATGGCAATGACCTTCGCAATCTTCCCCTTTTCTTTTCCAGTCGTCACAATAACGTTGTCACCCTTACGAATCATTTTATAAAACCTCCGGAGCTAACGAGATAATCTTTGTGAAATTCTTAGCTCGCAGTTCCCGAGCCACAGGACCAAAAATACGAGTTCCGATCGGCTCGCCTGCCTGATCCAGAAGCACCACTGAATTATCATCGAAGCGGATATAAGAACCGTCACTCCTTCGATATTCTTTGGCGCACCGGACTATCACTGCCCTCTTGACATCTCCTTTTTTAACCTTTGAATTTGGCAAGGCCTCCTTGACAGAAACCACAATGAGATCCCCCAGGGATGCATACCTCCTGTAGGAGCCTCCCAAAACGCGGATGCAGAGAAGTTTTTTCGCGCCTGAATTATCCGCCGAATCACAAACTGTTTCCGTCTGAATCATTAAGCCTGCCCTCCAGCTTCAGCATAAGCCTTTTTCAAAACCTTTAGAATTCTCCACCTCTTTTCACGAGACAAGGGACGGGATTCTTCGATCAATACCTCATCTCCAGCTTGCGTCTCATCACTCTCATCGTGAACCTTGTATTTCTTCTGTTGAAGAACAACCTTCCCTGTCCGCAATTCAGGCGTACGTCTTTCAACGATAACAATGGCGGTTTTCTGCATTTTATGACTAAGCACACGCCCTACCTGAGTTCGACGACTCATTGTTTTTCCCTCCGAATTGTTAAAATTCGAGCAATCTCTCTCCGAATCTGGCCAAGACGAGCTGTTGAGGCGGTCGTGCCCATACGTACCTTCAATTGAAGTTCGCCAAGCTCCCGACGCAAATCTCTCTCCAAAAGGATAAGCTCCTCTGGTTTCTTCTCTTTTATTTCACTCGCCTTATGCATGATCACACTCTCTCTAAAATTCCCTGAATTTTTCTCTTGTAATAAAATGGGTCAGAACGGGGAGTTTGTCGGCCGCCAATTTTAAGGCAGCGTGCGCCTCACTCGCCTCCAGACCTTCCAGTTCAAACAAGACCCGTCCCGGCTTCACAACTGCTCCCCAGCCTTCAACAGATCCCTTCCCTTTTCCCATGCGTGTTTCAGCAGGTTTTTTCGTAATCGGTTTATCAGGGAAAATTCTTATCCAAACTTTCCCGCCCTTCTTCATAAAACGAGCCATCGCCAGACGACTCGCCTCAATCTGCCGGGCTGTGACAAGCCCACGCTCAAGGGACTGAAGACCATAATCACCAAAACTCAAACGGAATCCTCGAGTCGCATTCCCACGAATCCGACCCTTCTGCAGCTTCATAAATTTGAGCCGTGCCGGTTGTAACATTTATTTCACTGCCTCCGCTTCCTGTTTTTCAATTCCTTTTCCAAAAACGTTTCCTTTGTAGATCCAACACTTCACTCCAATCTTCCCATAGGTTGTGAGCGCCTCTGCCTGTCCATAATCAATATCTGCCCGAAGTGTATGAAGAGGAACCCTCCCCTCCCGATACCATTCTTTCCTTGCGATCTCAGCCCCCGCAAGTCGCCCACCACACTTGACCTTGATACCCAAGGCACCAAATTTCAGAGCCTGTGTTACCGCCTTTTTCATCGCTCGACGAAAGGCAATACGCCGCTCGAGCTGCATGGCAATATTTTCAGCGACCAACTGCGCATCGAGTTCTGCCTTTCGAACCTCATGAATCGTCACATCAATATCTCCCTGAATCAAAGAAGAGAGCTCCACCTTCAACGCATCAATCCCTGTCCCCTTTTTCCCAATCACCAAACCAGGGCGTGCCGTGTGAATTTTTACCGTAATCTTTGAACCACGTCTCTCGATCTCAATTCGAGACACACCCGCATGAGACAACTTCTCTTTAACAAGCTGACGGATCTTGACATCCTGAGCCACATACTTGGCGTAGTCTTTCCTCGCATACCATTGAGAATCCCAAGTACGCGTTATCCCTAATCGAAATCCACGGGGGTCCGTTTTCTGTCCCATTTACTTTTCCTCCAACACAAGAGTGATATGACTTGTTTTCTTATTAACCCGAGAAGCACTTCCACGAGCCCGCGTCATAAAACGACGCAACGTTGGTCCCTGATCAACATAAACGAATCGAACAAACAGATTATCCAGATCCATGCCACCCTTCCGATCCGCATTTGAGACCGCCGAGCGAATCAGCTTGGACATATCCTTGGCAGAGGAAACAGTCAGAAAAGCCAGAAGATCAAGCGCCTCCTGCACCGGCTTTCCCCTAACCTGATCTGCCACAAGACGAACCTTCCGTGGGGCGACACGAAAATGACGGAGCTTTGCTGTAATCTGTGCCATCGATTAAGCCCCTCCCTGTTTCGGAGCTGCTGCTGGCGCACCAGCGGGAGCGGCTGCCGCTCCAGGAGCCCCGCCTGCAGGAGCTGCCCCACCTGCTGCAGGAGTCTCAGCCTTCCGTATCCCGGAGTGCCCCTTGAATAAACGAGTCGGCGCAAACTCTCCCAAATGATGCCCCACCATATTCTCCGTCACGAAAACAGGAATAAACTTCCTCCCATTATGAACCGCAAAGGTCAGACCCACAAAATCAGGTGTGATCGTTGAACGTCGAGACCAGGTCTTGATCACCTTGCGACTCTTGGAATCAAGCGCACCCTTCACTTTGTTCACCAAATGCTCGTCAACAAACGGTCCTTTTTTTACTGAACGTGGCACTACTTACCTCCTCTATAATTTGGCCCTGCGATCTCTAACAATAAACCTGTCGGTTCGTTTATTATGACGGGTCTTGAACCCTTTCGTCGGTGTCCCCCATGGTGATGACGGGTGATTCCCCCCTTTGGATTTGCCTTCACCACCGCCATGAGGATGATCGACAGGATTCATCGCGACACCACGCACCTTAGGCAGTCTTCCCAACCAACGCATCCGTCCTGCCTTTCCAATCACAATATTTTCATGATCCAGATTTGAGACTTGCCCAATGGTCGCCCAACAGTCGAGATCGACCTTCCTCACCTCTCCCGAAGGGAGTCGGATCTGAGCCTCTTCTCCTTCTTTCGCGATCAGTTGGGCCACAGAGCCGGCGCTCCGTACAAGCTGACCCCCACGACCGGGATACATTTCAATATTATGAATTCCCGTTCCCACAGGAATTCCACGAAGAGGAAGATGATTTCCGACTTCGATTTCCGCATCAGAACTTGCAACGACCAAAACTCCAACTCGAATCCCTTCAGGGGCAAGGATATAAGATTTCTCACCGTCCTGATACGTCACAAGAGCAATAAAGGCGGATCGATTTGGGTCATATTCAATTGAAGTAACACGACCAGGGATGGAGCGCTTCAAGCGACGAAAATCGACCATGCGATAACGCCGTTTATGCCCTCCACCAATCCAACGCATCGTCACTCGCCCGGTATTGTTCCTCCCCCCGGTTCTGTTGATCCCCTCCAAAAGCCCCTTTTCGGGTCTTGTGGCCGTCAGGGCAGAGAAATCAAGCGACGTTTGAAATCGGCGATTTGGCGTATACGATCTGTAAGATTTAATACCCATTATGCCTCCACTACTCAGCTTCCAACATTTCTATCTTTTGGCCTTCCTTCAGGGTAACGATCGCCTTTTTCCATACAGGCTTCTTCCCTGGGTAACGACCAAAGCGTCTCTTTTTTTCAGGAACCTTAATGGTCCGAACAGAAACAACATTCACTTTAAAAAAATCCTCAACCGCCTGCCGAATCACCGGCTTGCTCGCATCAGATGCCACCTCAAAGGCATAGCGAGAGTGCGCCCTTTCCATGACAGATTTTTCTGTCACAACAGCACGATGGATTATTTCATGAACCGGTCTCATGAGTATCTCTCCACAAATCGCTGAAAGGCCTCTTTCGTCATCAAGAGATGGTCATAATGAAGGAGGTCTTTGACCGAAAGCGCCTCCCAATGAGCCCCTTTAAATTTCTCCAGATTGCGAATCGATTTTTCAAGATTCAAATTCTTTTCGGAGAAGACGAGAAGCCCTGATGGGGCTCCAAACTTCTCAAAAAGCGTCTTCATCTCCTTCGTCTTTGGCTTCGGGAATGTCAAAGAATCCAAAAGCCACAACTTCCCTTCCGCCTGTTTGGAGACAACAAGATCACGCAAGGCCCCATCCCGAATTTTTTTCGGAAGAACAGAAGACCAATCCCTCGGTTTGGGCCCAAAGGCACGGCCTCCACCGACAAAAAGAGGCGCCTTGATATCTCCATGGCGCGCCCGACCGGTCCCTTTCTGTCTATAGATCTTTCGCGTACTCCCAGTCACCTCATGCCGATTTTTCACGCGAGAATTCCCCTCACGCTGATTCGTCAGCTGCTGAACCACCACCTGATAGATCAGACCATTCCGAGGCCTGGATGAAAGAAACTCCGGAGCCGCTACCTGGCCAACCTTTTTCTTCTCCGAATTGTAAACTTCGAGCTGCATCTTTATCCCTTCCTTAAAATGACAACCCCTTCATTGGGTCCTGGAACAGATCCCTTTAAAAAAAGCAGATTGTCACGAACCTCAACAACCTCTAAATTTTTTGTTGTCACACGCTCGTGGCCCATATGACCGGGCAGTTTCATATTCTTAAAAACCTCTCCTGGCGAAGTTCTCTGACCAATAGAACCGGTTGTACGATGAAAACGCGAACCGTGACTCGCCGGTCCCCCCGCCTTCCCATGCCTCTTGATAACACCCTGAAACCCTTTTCCTTTCGAAACTCCCGTCACATGGAGTCGATCTCCAGCCTTGAAGATCGCTGCGGTCACCTGATCTCCCACCTTTAACTCCTCCTCCGGGGCAACTCGAAACTCACGAAGATACCGACGTTTCTTGGTCGCACCAGACCATCCAATCTGAACAGAATCATACCCCTCATGACCCTTCGTCTTGCGCTGAACCACCTGACAAGGACCGGCCTCAAGAACGGTAACCGGCACCACCTCTCCCTGATTCGAGAAGAGCTGGGTCATCCCTTTTTTTCTTGCAATAATCCCTTCAATCATCTTTGCCCTCAATTCCTCACTTCATGGCTCACAGCATCTTGATTTCGACCTCAACACCAGCCGAAAGCTCCAGCTTAAGCAGGGCATCGACCGTCTGTTGAGTCGGTTCCAGGATATCCAGGAGCCTTTTATGGGTCCGAATCTCAAACTCCTCACGTGATTTTTTATCCACATGAGGGGACCTCAGAACACAGTATCTCTCAATCTTCGTTGGAAGCGGAATCGGCCCGGCAATATGACCTCCCGTACGACGAACCGTTTCCACAATCTCCGACGTTGATTGATCGAGAAGCCTGTGATCAAATCCCTTCAATCTGATTCGGATCTTTGGACCTTTAAATTCTTCTTGTGCCATAAAAAAATCTTCCCTTTACTCAATCACTTCCGCTACCACTCCTGCCCCGACTGTATGTCCTCCCTCTCGAATCGCAAATCGGAGCTCCTTATCCATCGCAATCGGCGTGATCAACTCAACCTCCAAACTC